>JAMLGI010000011.1 GCA_023958085.1 Solirubrobacterales bacterium
CCTCGAGGGCCTCGAGGCGGTCCGCAAGCGACCGGGCATGTACATCGGCTCGACCGGGCCCCGGGGGCTGCATCACCTGGTCTACGAGATCGTCGACAACTCCGTCGACGAGGCCCTGGCCGGTCACAACGAGTCGGTCGAGATCACCCTCCACCCGGATAACAGCTGCACCGTCACCGACCATGGCCGGGGAATCCCGGTTGACATCATGGAGAAGGAAGGCCGGCCCGCCGCAGAGGTGGTTCTCACCGTCCTTCACGCCGGAGGCAAGTTCGGCGACGGCGGCGGTTACAAGGTCTCCGGTGGTCTTCACGGGGTCGGCTCCTCGGTCGTCAACGCGCTTTCGACCTGGCTCGAGCTGCGGATCTGCCGCGACGGCTTCGTCTGGGAACAGCGCTACGAGCGCGGCCGACCGGTCACCGAGCTGGTCAAGGGCGAGAAGACGAAGGAGACCGGCACGCAGATCACCTTTCTCCCCGACGACGAGATCTTCGAGTCCCTCGACTTCGACTTCCAGACCCTGCTCGAGCGGTTGCGTGAAACCGCCTTCCTGACCCGCGGGCTGCGGATCCAGATCAAGGACGAGCGGGCCGAAGGCCAGGAAGTGGAGTTCAAGTACGACGGGGGAATCGAGGACTTCGTCCGCTACCTGAACGAAAACAAGGAGCCTCTGGGCAAGAAGGTCGTGTACTTCGAGGGTGAGGACGAAGAGGGTCAGGTAGAGGTGGCGATGCAGTGGAACGCTTCCTACAACGATTCGATCCACAGTTTTGCCAACAACATCAACACTCACGAGGGTGGTTCACATCTCTCCGGGTTCCAGGCGGCCCTGACCCGGACTCTCAACGCTTACGCCCGCAGCAAGGCGATGCTCAAGGAGAAGGACTCGAACCTGGCCGGCGAGGATGTCCGCGAGGGCCTGGCGGCAGTGATTTCGGTCAAGCTCCACGATCCCCAGTTCGAGGGGCAAACGAAGACCAAACTTGGCAATCCCGGAATCAAGGGGATGGTCCAGGAGACGGTCAACCGCAAGCTGGCCGAGTTTCTCGAGGAGAACCCGGCCGAGGCGAGGCGCATCATCACCAAGGCGATCGAGGCTGCCCGGGCCCGGATGGCGGCCCGCAAGGCCCGCGACCTGACCCGCCGCAAGTCGGCGCTGGAGAACTTGAGCCTTCCCGGCAAGCTCGCCGATTGCTCGGTTCGGGACCCCGAACTGGCCGAGATCTTCGTCGTCGAGGGCGACTCGGCCGGCGGTTCGGCCAAGCAGGCCCGCGACCGGTCGACCCAGGCGGTGCTGCCGCTGCGCGGAAAGATCATCAACGTCGAGAAGAGCCGGATCGACAAGGTCCTCGCCAACAACGAGATCCAGGCGATGATCACCGCGATCGGAACCGGCATCCACGACGAGTTCGACATCGAGGATGCCCGCTACCACAAGATCATCATGGCGACCGACGCTGACGTGGACGGAGCCCACATCCGGACGCTCGTGCTGACCTTCCTCTACCGGCAGATGCAGCCGCTGATCGACGCGGGCTATGTCTTCATCGCCAAGCCCCCGCTCTACAAGGTCAAGCGCGGTAACCAGGAGACCTACCTCGACAAGGAGTCCGAGCTCGAGGAGCTGCTGCTGCGGGACCGGCTGGAACAGTTCACGGTCACCGACTCGACCGGACAGTCGGTCAACCTCAACCAGCGTCGCTGGCAGGGCTACAATCGTCGCCGCAAGGAGTATGAGGCTTGGCATGCCGCGCTGGAAGCCGAGTTCGGACGGGACATGATCCGGTTCATCGCCGGCTCCCGGCTGCTGGAAGAGGTTGCCGATTCGGTCGACGAGGTGCGCCGCATTCTCGGTGAGGTCGAGCGTGACGAAGACGCCTACAGCACCGAGATCATCTCCCAGGACGGGGAGAACACCAGGATCAAGGCGATCCATCGACGCTCCGGCCTGGCCCGGAATCACGAGCTTCCCGCCCATCTCTTCGAGGGCAACGCGTACCAGCGTTTCGCCGCGGTCCACGGGGAGCTTCAGGGTACCTTTGGCCGGGCACCGTTCACGGTGACCCTGAAGGATCGCACCGCTGATGCCGAGGGCTTCCTCGAGCTTCATGAGGTGGTCCTCGACCTGGCCCAGCAGGGGATCCAGCTGACCCGGTTCAAGGGACTCGGCGAGATGAATGCGGACCAGCTCCGGGAGACCACGATGGACCCCGCGAGCCGCACCCTGCAACGGGTCACCCTGGAGGACGCAACCGCGGCAGACCAGGTCTTCTCGATGCTCATGGGGGATCAGGTGGCGCCGCGACGACACTTCATCGAGAGCCACGCCAAGGAGGCCGGCATTGACATCTGATCCGACTCTGGCGAACGGGAGCAGCGTCTGATGGCACTTGAGGCCCTGACCGGGCAGATCGAGGAGCGCGAGCTCGAGCAGGAGATGCGCAACAGCTACATCGATTACGCGATGAGCGTGATCGTGGGCCGGGCCCTGCCCGATGTGCGCGACGGACTGAAACCGGTTCACCGCCGGGTGCTCTACGGGATGCACGATCTCGGGCTGGCCCCGAATCGACCCTTCCGCAAGAGCGCCACCATCGTCGGCGAGGTGATGGGCAAGTACCACCCTCACGGCGACAGCCCGATCTACGACACCCTGGTCCGGATGGCGCAGGACTTCTCCCTGCGTTACCCGCTGGTCGACGGGCAGGGGAACTTCGGTTCGATCGACGAAGACTCGGCCGCAGCGATGCGGTACACCGAGGCGAGGATGACCCGCCTGGCGACCGAGATGCTGCGGGACATCGACTCGGACACGGTCGATTTCGGACCCAACTACGACGGCTCCCAGCGGGAGCCGCTGGTTCTTCCCTCCCGCTTCCCGAACCTTCTGGTGAACGGTGCCGCCGGGATCGCGGTCGGCATGGCCACCAACATCCCGCCCCACAACCTGACCGAAGTGATCGGTGCGGTGACCGCCTACATCGACGACCGCGAGATCGATCTCGCCGGTTTGATGAGCCACGTCAAAGGCCCCGACTTTCCCGGTGGGGGCATCATGGATCCGGGCGGAATCCGCGACGGATACGCCACCGGCCGCGGCTCGGTCAAGACCCGGGCCAGAATGCATTCCGAGCCGCTCAAGGGCGGACGCGACGCGCTGATCGTCACCGAGCTCCCCTTCAACGTGAAGAAGGGCGGCGAAGGCGGCTTCATCGCCAAGATCGCCAGCCTCGTGCGGGACAAGAAACTCGACGGAATCTCGGATCTGCGCGACGAGACCGATCGCACCGGGATGCGGGTCGTTATCGAACTGAAGCGCGGGGCCCATCCGGACGTGGTTCAGAAGAACCTGTTCAAGAAGACCCAGCTTCAGAGTTCCTTCGGGATGAACATGGTCTCGCTGGTCGACGGGGTTCCCCGCACCCTCGGTCTGAAGGACATGATCGTCCACTACGTCGAGCATCAGCGCGAAGTGGTCACCCGCCGGACCCAGTACCAGCTTCGGCGGGCCGAGAAGCGGGCTCACATCCTCGAAGGACTGCTGGTCGCCCTCGACAATCTCGATGCCGTGATCGCCCTGATCCGGGCGTCATCGGATGCCGACGTCGCCCGCCAGGGTCTGATCGACGAGTTCGAGCTTTCGCGGGAGCAGGCCCAGGCGATCCTCGACATGCGGCTGCAGCGGCTGACCGCCCTCGAGTCGGACAAGATCCGGGCCGAGCATGCAGAACTGATGGAGCTGATCGCGGAACTGCGGGCGATCCTCGGGGACGAGGATCGGATCTACGCGCTGGTCAGGGATGAGCTGGTGGAGCTCAAGGAGGCGCACGGCGACGAGCGACGCACCGAGATCATGCCTTTCGCCGACGTCAGCCTTGAGGACATGATCGCCGAGCAGCAGATGGTGATCTCGATGACCAACTCGGGCTACATCAAGCGCCTCCCGGTCGACTCCTACCGCCAGCAGCATCGGGGCGGGGTCGGCGTGACCGGGATGAAGCTGAAAGAGGGCGACTTCATCGAGCACCTCCGGATCTGCTCGACCCACGACTACCTGCTCTTCTTCACCAACTTCGGCAAGGTGTACCGCAAGAAGGTCTACCAGCTCCAGGAGGGCTCCCGGACCTCACGCGGCTCGGCCCTGGTCAATCTGCTGCCGTTGCGTGAAGGTGAACGGGTGATGGCGATGATTCCGACCCGGGAGTTCAAGGAGAACCGGTATCTGGTCTTCGCCACCGCGCAGGGTCAGGTCAAGAAGACCGAGTTCACCGACTACAACACCCGGATCGAGAACGAGGGCATCATCGCGATCAAGATCCGCGAGGGCGACGAGCTGGTCGCGGTGCGCCTCACCTCGGGGGAGGACGACCTGCTGCTGGTCTCCAAGTCCGGTCACGCCTCCCGCTTCCATGAGGACCAGGCCAGGCCGATGGGCCGGGGCACATCCGGGGTCCGGGGTATGAACGTTTCCCAGAAGGGCAACCGGGTGCTGGCCCTGACCGTTGCCCGGGACGATTCGGAACTCCTGGTGGTCACCGAGAACGGCTACGGCAAGCGGACCGACGTCTCCGAGTATCCGGTCAAGAACCGCGGGACCAAGGGCGTGCTGACGATCAAACTGACCGAGGCAAAGGGCGGCCTCGCCGGAGCCCAGATCGTCCGGGAGCACCAGGAACTCATGTTCATCACGGTCAACGGCATGGTCCAGCGGACCGCTGCGGCCGGCATCAGCAAGATGGGTCGGGCGACTCAGGGAGTCAAGACCATGAACGTCCGGGACGGCGACCGGATCAGCGCCGTCGCCCTGGTGGTCGAGGCTGCCAGCTCAACCGGGAATCCGGACGAAGAGATCCCGGATCAGCCGGAACTGGAACCGGTCGAAACCGAAACAGCCGAAGAGTAGGGACCAGCCGGGGGCCGGCGGGTCCTGTCCGCGGTTTTTCTTTTGACATTCGCTCCCGCTCGGTGTCAAAAGCAAAAAACCCGGCCACCCGCCGGAAGAAACGCCTGTGGTTAACGTTCATCGGCCCACCGCTCTCCCCAGGAAAGAGAGCTGGGTACCACCGAACCTTGGCCGTCTCAACGGGATGCCGAGGGGCGGCTTGGAGATACCGGTGAGCGCGGTCTACCACCCTCTCCAGGAAAGAGAGCAAGGTGCCGACCGGTTCTCCTTGGGTGTGGTGGGTGCCGGGGGGCGTCTTGGAGATACTGGTGAGCGCAGAGTCGGCTCCTTTCATCAGGCAAGCGAGCCGGTTTCGACGGTCCACTTCAGGGTTCAGACAGAAGGGGGGTGCGGGGGGGGGCGGGGGGGAAGGGGGTGGGCCGCGAACCCCCCAAAGACCGGAACCCCCCCCCCCCCCCCACCCCCCCAACCACCACCCCTCAACGGATCGGGTAGGAGCCGAGTGAGCGCACCCACTCCGCTTTGGCCCGCAGCCCGGCGATGGAGGCGGCCACATCGGGATCGGACTCGGCCCCCTCCAGGTCGATGAAGAATCGGTAGCGGCCCAGTTCCCGGCGCAGCGGTCGGGACTCGATCCGGACCAGGTTGACCCCGCGTGAGGAGAACTCCTGGAGCGCCTCGACCAGGGCTCCGGGGTGGTCGGCTCCGAGTTCGGCGAAGGCGAGGGAGGTCTTCCATCTGGAGGCTCCGGACGGGATCTCCTCACCTCCCTCGAGGGTCTCGGTTCGCGGGACCAGCCAGAGGAACCGGGTCAGGTTCCCGGGCTCGTCCTCGATTCCCTGGCGGAGCACCGTGCCCCCGTAGATCTCGGCGGCACCCGCCGGGGCAATTGCCGCCCAGGGGAGTTCGGACGCGATGACCTCCCGGACCGCGGCGCTGGTGCTCTCGGCGACCCGCAACTCGGCCCGCGGCATTTCGGAAGCCAGGTAGAGAGCGCACTGGGCCAGGGGCTGGGGATGGGAGATCACCTGCTCGATCCGTTCAATATCGAGTTCACTTCGGCCGATCAGCGCTGATCGGATCGGGTGGTCGTACTCGCCCGCGATCCGAACCTGGCCGGCATGCCGGATCAGCCCGTCGAGGGTCGGCCGGACCGATCCCTCGATCGAGTTCTCGACCGGAACCAGGGCCCGTTCCGCCCTGCCGTCAGCGACCGATTCGATCACCATAGGCAGGGTGTCGAGCGGGATCTGTTCGACCGGCGAGGCAAGGCCGACGGTGAAGCCGCTCTCCCGAAGGGCCTCTTCGGAGAACGTGCCCGGCGGCCCGAGGTAGGCGACCCGCACGGTCCTACCCGAAGCTGACCGTGTAGGACGCTTCGTTGTTGTCGAGCATCTGCTCGCCGGGAACGCCCTCGACCTTCACGTCAAGTTGAACCTCACCGGTCGGGGCCGGGGTCAGGGGAATCGAGGCGGTTCCGGTCTCGCCGGCAGCCAGCGACGGGATCGACCCGTCGAGGGTGGTTCCGTCAACCGTGACCGACACCTGGACATCGGATTCGTCCGAATCACCCTGGTTCTGGACCTCGACCTCCACCGTCGGGTCGGTTCCGGCGGGGATCGTGGTCGCAACGCTTGAATCGAGCGGCGTACCGCCGATCGAGACTGTGCCGAGTCCGGTCCCGTGGACCCCGCCGTCGGTCGCCTCCCGCGGCCCTCCGGCAACTCCGGAGAGCGCCGATTCCACCTCGGAGGGGTCGAGCCACTTGGCCGGTTCCGTGATGAAGGTGCTGCGTGGAGCCTCGGCGGCGTTGGCGCCGGAGCTGGCGATCGTGTTGTCGATCTGGTGCCGGGTGACCCGGTTGTAGAGCACGTCGGCGGCGGCGAGAACCTGCATCTGCCCGGCGATCTCCCGGGTGGCCTTCTCCCGGCCTTCATCCCCGAGCGCGGTGCTTGTCTGTTCGGCGATCGTGTTCATCGCACCGGAGCGAAGTTGATAGACCAGCGTCAGGGAGTCCTGGGCGGCGCTCATGTCACCGGGGGTGCTCAACTTCTCGACCCGGCTGAGGAAACCCTCCATCGCACCTCGATCGGACTCGATCTCGCTGGTGAACTCGGTCACCGAGAGATCCCCGGGATCCGAAAGCCTGGCGATGAACGACTTGCCGAGGGTGTTGGTCTCGTTGACGATCTGGCTCACGCTGGAGGCGTAGTTCTCGAGCGACCGGTTCTTGCGGGCGTCGAGGCAGCCCTTGGCTCCGAAAACCAGGAGCACCAGGACCAGGATTCCGAGTCCGAGTGCGAGTCCCCGTCGCATCAGCAGCTGCTGGCGGCTTTCGCCACGGCCCCCGTGCGAGCCGCCGCCCCGTCTTGGCGGTCGCTGCCTGGTCCGCCGGGCCCCGGCCGGATCCGCCTCGGCCCGTTCGGACTCGTCGAAAGTCCGGGTGCGGTCGTCCGATTCCTCGTTCGGGCTGTCGGACTGCGGGGAAAGTTCGTTGTAGGGGTCGGAAAAGTCCATGATTGCGGGGAGTCTCGAACCGTTTCGGCGCAGTCAATCTATTCCCTTTATCCGGGATGGAACTACGCCGACCGGTCCGTGAGCGGTGGATCACGCCGGTTCGGCAGCTTACTGCCGCTCGAAGGGTCTGCCGGGCGGGCGCCGAAATCGGTTCCGAGATGGCAGATCAAGTTGTCCTCAACCGGTTCGAGATCGGCCGGCGCCTCGGTGCCGGAGGCTACGGCACGGTCTACCGGGCCCGGGACCGGCGGCTGGAACGGGACGTTGCGGTCAAGGTGATCGAGACCGCCTCCTCCTCCGGCCCGCGGATCAAGCGTGAGGCGCAGGCCGCGGCCCGGCTCAACCATCCCGGGATCGTCGCCCTCTTCGAGTTCGTTCATCACGAGTACGGACCGGAAGGGGGTCGGGCCTTCCTGGTCAGTGAGCTGGTTGATGGCGAGACGGTGCGCGAACTGTTTGATCGTGATGCCCTGAGCGACCGGGACATCGCCGAGCTCGGCGTCGACATCTGCGAGGCCCTCGATCACGCCCACGACCGCGGGGTCGTGCACCGTGACATCAAGCCCGGAAACCTGATCGTTCCGGATGACGGGAACGGTGCCAAGCTGATGGACTTCGGGATCGCCCGGATGCCGGATCGGGAGGATCTGACCGCGACCGGGGACATCTTCGGGACCCTCGCCTACATGTCCCCGGAACAGGCCCGGGGTCTGGAGACCGGTCCGGAAAGTGATCTCTACTCGTTGGCGATGACCCTCTACGAGGGTTTCACCGGGGAGAACCCGCGTCGCGGAACCAGTCCGGTCGAGGTCCTGCGAACCCTGGATCTACCGCCGCCCGAGCTGGGTCGGCTGAGGCCGGATCTCCCGCCGGCGCTCTGCGACTCGATCGATGCCTGCCTCGACCCGGAACCGGGTTTTCGCCCCCGGGTGGAAGACCTCGGCCGGGCACTCGAGGCCGAACTCACACACCTTGACCGGGAACCTCCACGGGCCGGGCCCGAACCCCGCCGCGCGGGTCCGGGCTTTCGCCCCGGCCGGATCGGGCCGAGCCTGGCCGCGATCGGGATCGGGGCGGCGACCGCCGCCTGTCTCGCCCTCAGCCACCAGGCCGACCCGCTGACCGTCCTCGTTGCCTTCGGCCTCGTGACCCCGATGGCCCTGTTCAACCCGCGCCTTGCTTTCCTGACGGCCGGGGTCGGGGTGGCCGTCTGGCTTGCAGGAGTGACCGGACTGCCGGGGGCCGCCTTCCTGCTGCTCATCGTGACCGTTCCGAGCTCCCTGCTGATTCGTGGAGATGGCCGGGCCCTGGCCCTGATCGGACTGGGTCCGTTGCTCGGTACTGTCGGTCTGGCGCCCGCGGTGGCCCTGCTCGCAGGGTTCGCCACCGAGTGGCGCGACCGGGCCGTCATCGCCACGGCGACCCTGGCCACAACCGCTCTGGCCGCCGCCGCCAGCGGCCGGCCGCTCCTGCCGGGAACCCTGCCGGAGGTGAGCCCGGACTGGAGCGGCTCCATTTCGACTGCGACCGTCGAACTGCTGTTCCCGGTGCTGACCTCACCGGCGTTCTACCTGGCGTTGCCGGTCTGGGTCCTCGTGGCGGTGGTCGCCGGCGGCCTGTTCGGCCGTCGCCGCCGTCATCGGGAGGCCGCCAGTTCACTTGGTCGGCCCTTTGCTGGCGTAGGATCAGGCAGCATCACCCGGTTGGATCCGTTCGAGAATGAACTTCTTCCGTAACATCGAATCCCGGCTTCAGGGGCTGTTCGAGGGCACCTTCAACCGTGCCTTCAGCTCCGAGGTGCAACCGGTTGAGCTGGCCCGCACCCTGGCCCGGGAAATGGATTCCCACAAGACCGCTTCGGTTTCCCGCGTGTACGTTCCGAACGAGTACACGGTTCACCTTTCCGAGCAGGACCGGGAGAAGATCGAGGGGTACGAACGCTCGCTCGAGCAGGAGCTCGCGGGCTACCTGCTGGATCACGCCCGGCGTCGGGAGTACGACCTGTTGACCCGGCCCAGCGTCAAGTTCAACACCGATGATCGACTTCGGCTGGGGGAGTTCGGGATCGAGGCCCGTCTGGTCAAACCTCCGGCCCGCGAGGGGGCTCCGCCGAGCCAGGTTGACGAGACCCACACCGCCGTCTACCGGGCCGCGCCGACCGAACCGGAAACGAGACGCACCCCGGACCCACCGGAACCGGTCGATCTGCCGAGGGCGGTACTCGAACTCGACGGTCAGACCCGCGCCCTCACCGGACCGCGGGTCGTGCTGGGGCGTTCGGCCGACGCCGACTGCCCGGTCGACGATCCCAATGTGTCCCGTCGACACGCCGAGTTGCGGCAGCGTGCGTCGGGCTCCTGGGAGATCGTCGACCTGAACTCGACCAACGGGATCAAGGTCAACGGCCGCCGGGTCGCATCCTCCCGGCTTCAGGATGGGGATCGCGTCACGATCGGCACCACCACATTCGGTTTCGGAACGGAACGGCGGTAGGGGTCGGTTGGACTACGAACCGATATCGGTCGCCCTCAAGTTCGCCTTCCTCGGGGTCCTCTATCTCTTCCTCTTCTGGATCGTGACCTCGGCCCGCCGTGATCTTCGCCTCAACCGGGTCGGTCCCGACCCGGACGGCTCCCCGTTCGACCCGACCGGCCGGGTCGGGGGACCCGGGATGCGGGACGCCTGGCTGATCGTTGAGCGGTCCGGCGAACTTGATCCGGGGAGCCGCTACGACCTGTTCGGCGGGCTCAGTCTGGGACGTTCGGCCGACGCGGACGTCAGTTTCAACGACCGTTACGCGTCCGGGATCCACGCAAGGATCTACTCTCGCGGTGGCCTCTACTTCGTGGAAGACATGGAATCGACCAACGGCACCCTGCTCAACGGGCGGCCGATCGCGGGCGAGCATGAGGTCGGTGATGGCAGCGTGATCGAGATTGGTGACACCGCATTCAGGATCGAGATCGAGTGAACTGCACGAACGTGACAACGACCGGGACATCGCTGCAGGAGGCTCGATGCTGAGGGTTGCATCCCATTCGGAACGGACCGACGTCGGCCGGCACCGTCAGGCGAACGAGGACTCCTACCTCGCCACCTCACCCCTGTTCGTGGTCGCCGACGGGATGGGCGGGGCCCAGGCCGGCGAGGTGGCCTCGCTCTCCGCGGTTCAGGTCTTCCAGAACGGCCTGCCCGACGGCAGCCAGGAGGCCGGCCTGGTCGAGCTGATCTCGATCGCCAACCGGACCGTCCATGAACAGGCCCGGGCCGACGCCAACCTCGCCGGGATGGGGACCACGATCACCGCCGCTGCGGTTGACGGCAAGCGCGACCAGGTGACCGTCGCACACGTCGGTGACTCCCGGGCCTACCGGCTGCGCCAGGGGATCCTGCAACGTCTGACCAAGGACCACTCCCTGGTCGAGGAGATGCGTCGCCGGGGACAGATCACGGCGCAGCAGGCCGAGCAGCATCCGCAACGCTCGATCATCACCCGGGCGCTCGGTCCCGAGCCGGAGGTCCAGGTGGACGTCCAGAGCGTCGCCGCCGATCCGGAAGACGTGTTCATGCTCTGCTCCGACGGCCTGACCACGATGCTCGGTGACGAGCAGATCGCGGACCTGATCAACGGCGCGACCTCGCTGGAAGCGGCAACCCGGGCGTTGATCGACGAGGCCAACCGGGCCGGTGGACGGGACAACATCACCGTGATCCTTTTCCAGGTCGAGGACCCGCGCCGGCCACTTCGGGCGGGTCGCCCGCTCGGCCGCGGGGGAGTGACCAGGGCCCGGGGAACCGAGCATCTTCCCCGGCGCAGACTCGGGGTCGTCGCCAAGGTGGTCGCCTCGCTGGCGGTGGTTGCGGTGCTGGTCGCCGGACTCTACGTCGCATCACGCCAGGTCTGGTTCCTCGGAACCGACCAGGCCGGCCGGGTTGCGCTCTATAGGGGACTTCCGTACGAGCTGCCGTTCGGACTCGATCTCTACTCGATTCGCTACTCGTCGCCGATTCAGACCGACTCGCTCGACCAACAGCGCCAGCGGGCGGTGACCGGACACTCGCTGCGCTCGAAGAGTGACGCAACCAGCCTGATCGAGGACATCGAGAGCCGCGAGGGCGTGTGAGCGCCGGGACCCCCCGGGCCTCTGCCGGACGCAACCGGGAGTTGCTCGCCCTGGTTCCGGTCGCGCTGCTTCTGACGATCGGCTTCGCGGCCGTTTTCGCCCAGCGGGACAGCCAGCTATCCGATCTGAGCCTGTCCTACGGCCTGTACTTCCTGGCGGTCTGCCTCGCGACCCACATCTTCATCCGGATCCGGCTTCCGGACGCAGACCCGTACCTGTTCCCGCTGATGGCGCTGTTGACCTCGATCGGTCTGGTGATGATCTACCGGCTGGATTCGGAGCTGGGCCGGGAGCTGGCCCGGGATCAGGCGAACTGGTTCGTGATCGGACTGATCCTGTTCGCCACGGTGGTCACTGTGTTGCGGGACTACTCGGTACTGGAGCGGTACCGATACACGATCGCGGTGGTCGGCATCCTGCTGCTGATGGCCCCCCGGCTGCCGGTGATCGGATCCCAGGTGAACGGGGCGTACCTGGGGGTCAACCTCGGATTCTTCTCGTTTCAGCCGGCCGAGATGGCGAAGCTCTGCATCGTGATCTTCCTCGCCAGCTACCTGCGGGAACACCGGGAGCTGCTGGTGGTCGGAGCCCGCCGGATCCTCGGGGTCACCCTGCCACCGCTGAAACATCTCGGCCCGCTGCTGCTGGTCTGGGGTGCGGCGATGCTGATGCTGGTGGTGATCCGCGATCTCGGCAGCTCCCTTATGTTCTTCGCCGCCTTCCTTGCCCTGATCTATGTCGCCACCGGACGACTCTCCTTCGTCGTGATCGGCATGGCCATGTTCCTCGCCGGATCCTGGCTGATCTATCACGCGGTTCCGCACGTGACCGACCGCGTGGACATCTGGCTGAATCCGTACAGTGACCCGGCCGCCACCGGATACCAGGTGTTGCAGTCGATGTTCGCGATGGCCGACGGGGGACTGTTCGGGGAGGGTTTCGCCCAGTCGATGGTGGTGATTCCGGGATCCACCGATTCACTGCTCCCCGCGGCCCACACCGACCTGATCTACAGCCTGATCGTCAGTGAGCTGGGACTGTTCGGTGGCTGCGGCGTGATCGCGATCTATCTGCTGTTTGCGGCCCGCGGCTACAAGGTCGCGATGATGGCCGAGGACGGCTTCTCGAAGCTGCTCGCCACCGGACTCACCTCGGTTTTCGCGATCCAGGCGTTCGTGATCATCGGTGGTGTTACCCGGGTGATTCCGTTGACCGGGGTCACCCTGCCGCTGGTCTCGTACGGGGGAAGCTCGATCCTGGCCAACTTCATCCTGCTGGCGCTGCTGCTGCTGATCTCCGACCGGGCTCGACGGCAGGTCCGCCTGGATGCCCGGCCCGAGGAGTGGAGCACGCGGTGAACGCCCGGATCGTCAAACTCTTCACCTTCATCACCGTGCTGTTTGCGGTGCTGGTCGGCTTCACCTCCTGGTGGTCGGTGATCGACGCGAACAACCTCAAGGACCAGCGGGTGAACAAGCGGCCGCTGTTCGCAGCCCAGCAGATCAAGCGGGGCCGGATCCTGGCCGATGACGGCACCCTGATCGCCCGTTCGGTCCGCCGCGGACGGGGCGCCTCGGCCCAGTACGTACGGGAGTATCCGGAGGGAACCACCTGGGGGCATCCGATCGGCTACAGCTTTGCCGAGCAGGGCAACTCGGAGTTCGAGCAGTTCCACAACCGGGAGCTGATCGGGGAGGACTCGGAGTTCAGTTCGATAATCGATCAACTGCGCGGCAGGCGGCAGGTGGGACATGACGTGTTCACCAACCTGGTTCCCGCGGCCCAGCAGGCGGCCTTCGACGGACTGGCCGGCCGACCGGGTGCGGTGGTCGCGATCGAACCGTCGACCGGCAAGGTCCGGGCCCTGGTCAGCCAGCCTCCATACGACCCGAACCGGATCCCGGACGATCTCTCCGAACTCAACCGTGACCCCGGCTCGCCGCTACTCGACCGGGTCACGCAGGGGCAGTATCCCCCCGGATCGACCTTCAAGCTGGTTACCGCGGCGGCAGCGATCGACTCCGGCAAGATCACCCGTGAAACCACGATCGATGCGCCTGCCTCGATCAACATTCAGGGCCATCCCCTGAGCAACGACGGCGGTTCCGGTTTCGGTGAGATCAACGTGACCACCGCGTTGACCCATTCGGTCAACACCTTCTTCGCCAAGCTTGGACGCCGGGTCGGCACCGCGACCCTGTTCGAGTACATGGAGCGATTCGGGTTCGGGAGCAAGCCGGAGATCGACCTGCCACGGGATCAGCTTTCGGTGAGCGGCGTCTTCATCGGCGGGGCGCTGGCCGGCCCGGACGACGGCGTGGATGTGGCCCGGATCGCGATCGGCCAGGAGCGGCTGCTTGCCACCCCGATCCAGATGGCGGAGGTGGCCGCGACGATCGCCAACCGGGGTGACTTGATGAAGCCGACCCTGTGGCGGGAGGTACGGGATGTGGACGGGCGGACCCGTCGGGAGATGAAGCCGGAGAAGCAGGCCAGCGTGATCTCGGCCGAAAGTGCCGCCGAGCTGACCGAGGCGATGCGGGCGGTGGTCGACGAGGGCACCGGCACTGCCGCCGCGCTGAGCGGGGTGGACGTGGCCGGGAAGACCGGTACTGCCGAGGTGCCGGACAAGGTGGCCTGCGCCGGCCTGCCGAACCAGGCCTGGTTCGTCGGGTTCGCCCCGGCGGACGATCCGCAGATTGCAGTCGCGGCCACGGTCGAGTGCACCGACGGCCAGGGCGGTACGGTGGCCGCACCGATCGCGGCATCCGTAATGCAAACCCTGATTGGCGGTTAGAGGTTGAATCGAATTGGCGTGGGATCTGTGGTCGACGACCGCTACCGGATCGATGAGCGAATCGGGGTCGGCGGGATGGCTGATGTCTGGCTGGCCTCCGACCTTGAACTGCCGCGTCAGGTTGCCCTGAAGATCCTCCATGAGCGCTTCGTGGCCGACCCCCAGTTCACCGAACGCTTTCGTCGCGAGGCGGAAGCGGCGGCCCGGCTGCAGCACGTGAACATCGTTCCGATTTTCGATCGCGGCCGGGTCGGAGACACCTACTACATCGCGATGGCCTACATCGATGGCCGCACCCTGCGCGACCTGATCCGGATCGGACTCACTCCCGCCGAATCGATCTCGATCGTGCGCCAGATCCTCGAGGCGGCCGGGTTCGCCCACCGTCACGGGGTGATCCACCGTGACCTGAAGCCCCTCAACGTCCTGGTTGACGATTCGGGTCTGGTCACGGTCACCGACTTCGGGATCGCCCGGGCCGGGGTCGGCGGGATCACCGACGAGGGATCGGTGCTGGGGACGATCCGGTACCTGTCCCCGGAGCAGGCCCAGGGTCAGGACGTGACCCCCCTGTCCGACCTTTACTCGATCGGGATCGTGCTCTACGAATGCCTCACCGGGCGGGTCCCGTTCGACGGCGACTCGGCGGTCGAGATCGCGATGAAACAGATGCGGGAGGAGCCGCTACCGCCGAGTGCCTGGAACCCGGCGGTCTCCCCGGCGCTCGATGCCGTCGTCCTGAAGTCGCTCAGCCGGGAGCCCTACAACCGCTTCCCGGACGCCGACAGTTTCATCGACGCACTCGACCGGGTCGAGGATGAACCGCCGGCCCCGGAGGCCGGTGGCTCCCGCTGGAAATGGTTCGCGATTGCCGCCGCCGGAGTGCTGCTCTTCCTGATCATCTGGGGGCTCCTGCGTTCGAACACGGTTGCGGTGCCCGACGTCACCGGCGAGAACCTCGATGCGGCGGTGACCACGTTGACCAACGAGGACTTCAAGGTCGGGACGATCCAGCGGGTGAAACGGCAGGGCCCGGCCAACCGGGTGCTCAAACAGGATCCGCGGGACGAGGCGTCCCGGGACTGCGCCCTGTTCGGGTGGTTCTGTTCCAATCCCCCGGTTGACCTGGTGGTCAGCGGCGGTCCGGGCCGGGTGAAGGTCCCGGACGTGACCGGCCTCAACCGGTCCGAGGCCCAGGCGCAGCTCGATCAGGCCGGGTTCGGGGTGGAGGCGGAAAGCCGCTCCTCGGACTCGGTCCCGAAGGACACGGTGATCGAGACCGATCCACCGGCCGGTGAAAGCGTGGCCCGTGGCAGCACCGTGACCATGCTGGTTTCGAGCGGCGTCGAACAGGTGAAGGTGCCGGCGGTGGTCGGGATGCCTCTGGACGCAGCCAGGCAGCAGCTTTCCGCGGTCGGACTGGAACTCGAAACGAGCAAGGAGCCCGGTGATCGGCCGAAGGACGAGGTGCTGGAACAGTCGCCCTCGGCCGGTACCCGGGTCGAACCCGGCAGTTCGGTTTCGCTGGTGATCTCATCCGGCCCGCAGAAGCAGACCGTGCCGAACGTGGTCGGCTCGACCCGATCGGAGGCGGAATCGACCCTGGGCGCAGCCGGTTTCACGGTCACGGTCCAGGAGCAACCGACCACGATCCAGCCGCAGGACGGCAGGGTAATCGACCAGTCGCCGGCCGGCAACAGTGAGGCCGACCCGGGCAGCAGGGTGACCATCACCGTCGGCAGCTACAGCGGCGGGTCCGACGGTGGTGGCGGAGGTTCCGGTGGTGGAGGCTCCGGTGGCGGGGGCTCCGGGTCCGGGGGAATCGGCCCCGGCTGACCCGGGAACCGCTAACGTTTCGACCGCGATGAGAGTGGCGGTGATCAGCGGCGGGCGATCGAGCGAGCATGAGATCTCCCTCCGGTCCGGCGCCTCGGTCGTCACCGGCCTGTTGGCCGCCGGCCATGAGGTGACCGCGATCCGGATCGAGCGAGCCGGAGAGTGGCTGCTCGACGGCGAGCCGGTTTCGATCCGGCCGGCCGACGGCCTCTACGTCGGCCCGGAGAGGCTGCCGCTAGATGCGGCCTTCCCCGTCCTGCACGGACCGTTCGGTGAGGACGGAGTCACCCAGGGTGCGCTGGAAACGGCGGGTATTCCCTACGTCGGCTCGGACGTGCTCGGCTCGGCGGTTGCGATGGACAAGCTCACCCTGAAGAAGGTGTGCGGATTTCACCGGGTTCCCCAGGTGGAGTTCGTCGAGGTCGGAACCCCGGGCTGGGAGCGGGCCGCGAGCGAACTGGGGTTTCCGCTCTGGGTGAAGCCGTCGAGACTCGGATCCAGTGTGGGGATCACCCGGGTCGAGACTGCCGGGGAGCTTCCCGCCGCGGTCAAAGATGCGGCCGGACACGATCCGAGGGTGATCATCGAGGCGCACTGCGACGGCCGGGAGGTGGAGTGCTCGGTGCTTGGCAACGACGAGGTGGAGGCCTCGCTCCCGGGCGAGATCCTCGCCGATGCTGAGTGGTACGACTTCGAGGCGAAGTACACCGAGGGACGGATGCGACTCGCGGTGCCGGCCGATCTGGATCAGGCAACGACCGAGCGGGTCCGTCGGCTCGCGACCGAGGTCTTCCGTCTGGCCGGCGGGTCCGGCCTGGCCCGGTGCGACTTCTTTGTCGAGGCGGACGGGACCGTCCTGCTGAACGAGATCAACACGATTCCGGGTTTCACCGAAACCTCGGTTTACAGCAAGCTCTGGGAGGCCACCGGCCTGCCCTACCCGGATCTCTGCGACCGGCTGGTCCGGCTGGCGATCGAGCGCCACCACGCCGACGCGGACCACTCATTCTGAGTTGCGGCGATCGGGTTCCGACCGTGATCAGTGGAACAGCCGGATGTCGCTGACCGCCACGCTGAACTGGTCGTCGACCCCGGCGGGCCGGGTGATCCAGAGCAGGTAGTAGCGGTACTTGCGGCCGGCGGTAGCGAGATCGAAGCGCTGCCGCTTGCCGACGTCGTTCACCTTGCCCAGTGCGGTCCAGCCCCCGTCCAGGTTTTCCGGCACCGGCTCGTTGGCACCCCAGACCTCGAGATCCCAACCGGGGGTGGGGGACCGAATCTCCATCTCGGAGGCCGCGACCGGTTTGCCGGCGTCCACGTACAGACCGACGCCGCGCTTGCCGCTGAGGTCCTCGGTGGCGTAGCTTTCGGTGGTCCAGGCGGTGGCACTGCGGTCCGAGTCGATCGCCAGCGCGGCCTCCTCGGTGTGTTCGGTCTGGTCGCCCTCCGGGTCGTAGTCGGCGGCGGCAACCAGCGGAATCTGGCGGGCGGTGCCGGAGCTGCCTCCGGCCCCGCCGCCGCCACCCCCGCCGGTGTCGCCCCGGGAGATGAACCAGGCGGTTCCGGCGGCGATCATCAGCGCAACCAGCAGCAGGGCCACGGCCGGCCACGGCGAGGTCTTCCTTGCCAGCGGTGCCTGACGCCGCGGGGAGGGCACCGCATCGAGCACCGAGGTCGCCTGGTCGGAGCTGCCGCCCCCACGGATCGCCTCGACCTCGAGCGCGGCCTGCATCTCGTCGGACATCTCGCCGATCGTCTGGTATCGGTCCTCCGGATTCTTGGCGGTCGCCCGGTCGATCACCCGGCCGGAGGCGGCGGAAATGTCCGGCCGGAGCTCCTGGACGTCGGGCAGGTCGTCGTTGACGTGCTTCATCGCGACGCCGATCTGGTTCTCGGCCGTGAACGGGACGTCCCCGGTCAGCATCTCGTACAGGACGATCCCCAGCGAGTAGATGTCCGAGCGGGGGTCGACCTCCTTGCCCATCGCCTGTTCCGGGGCCACGTAGTCGGTGGTGCCGAGCACCCGCCCGGGGGCGGTCACCCCCTCCTCGTCCAGTTGACGGGAAATCCCGAAGTCGGTCAGCTTGGCCCGGCCGGTCGAGTCGATCAGGACGTTCTGGGGTTTCACGTCCCGGTGGACCATCTCGCCGTCGTGGGCGACCTGGAGCGCCTGGGCGATCTCGAGGCCGTAGGCCAGCGCCTCGGTCGCGTCGAGCGCCCCGACCCGCGCGATCCGCTGCTTCAGGGTTTCACCCTGGACGTACTCGAAAACGATGTAGGGGCGTCCCCCGTCCTCGCCGGCGTCGATCACCGAAACCACATTCGGGTTGGAAAGCTTGGCGACCGCGCGGGCTTCCTGGTTGAACCGTTCGAGCTGATCCGGTTGTTCGGTCATCTCGCGGTGCATCAGTTTCACCGCGACCGGACGGTCGAGCACCTCGTCCCGGGCGAGGTACACGGTGGACATGCCGCCACTGCCGAGCTTCGCTTCCAGCCGGTAACGGCCCGACAGGACGGTACCGATCATCTGTGCGCTGGCAGGCGGTTGGCTCATCTCTTCTGGAATATTCTCGACCTGGGGTGCCTGCCGAGTTCCACTACATCACTGATCCGGCCTGCGAAAACTCATGGGCCGTCGAGCCTATCCTGCGGCGACTCGAGTGGGAGTTCGACGGCGAGTTGCGGGTGAAAAGAATCATGGCCGGTCTGGCCCGCTCGTTTGCCGGGACGGAAACCGAGCGGCTGGGGTCATGGATCGATGCTGCAGCTTGCTCTGGCATGCCTCTTGATCCTCGCATCTGGAGGGAAAACCCTCCTCAAGGAACCTACCCGGCCTGTATGTCGGTAAAGGCGGCAGGCGAGCAGGGCACGGATCTGGAGGGCGCCTTCCTGCGCCGGTTGCGGGTGGCGATCATGTGTGAGCGCCGCTTTCCGGACAGCCCGGGATCCTTCGAGGGGCTGGCCGCGGAGGCCGGGCTCGACGTCCGCCGCTTCGGGATCGACCTGGAGTCGACCGCGACCCTGGAGTCTTTCGGGGCCGATCTCGAGGCTGCCCGTGAGGCCGGCGGCGAGACGCCAGCCGGACTCTTCCGGCCCGCTGCGGAGCGTGACGGCCCGGCTTCCCCGGGGGTGGCAGGTGACATCCATCGGGTCGGATCCGGATCCGGGTTCGAGGAGTGGAGGGGTGCCGCCCTGGCGGCCGGGGCCCGGCCGGTGAGGACGGCCCGCCCCTCGATCACCGAGGCGATCGAACGGTTCGGACCGTTGTCCGGGGCCGAACTGAAAGCGCTGACCGGCCTGCCGGAACCGGTGCTGGAAGCCGAGCTCTGGAGCGGGGCCCGGGAGTGGCGCTACCGGCCGAGCCGCTACCTGACCGGAACCATCTGGGAGCCGGTCGGGTCGATCTGACCTACGGCCGTGCGGTCCGCCCCGCCCGGGTCCTGACCAGAATCAGCGTTCCGAACAGGCCCCGATAGATCGCGTAGGGAGTGAGGGCGCGATCCCGTTCGACCAGACCGATCAGTCGGTGTGAGACCACGGTCGAGGCAAACGAGGCGGCCAGCCCCAGGCCGAGCAGCCGGCGTTCGCGGCGTCCGATCCGGCGTCGGGCGAGCCGCACACCTTTCAGTCCGACCGCACCGAGGATCACCGGCAGGGCGACCGTGCGGGAGAGCAGGTTGGCCTGGTCCCGGGTGAAGCCACGCAGCCGGGCGGCGGTCAGGGTGGCCCCGTTTCGGGAAACTCCGGGCATCAGGGCGCAGGCCTGGGCTATCCCGAGGGCAAGTCCGTCGAGGAGTCCGGCGTCACCCTTGCCGCGACGCTGCGGCCGACGGTCGGCGAGCGACATCGCGATTCCGCCCAGGATCAGTCCGGCTGCGGTCGCGCGGGGCCCCCCGAGACGGGACTCGATCGTCCGTTCGAAGCCGAGTCCGACCGCGGCCGCCGGCAGAAACGAAAGCGCCAGAATGGCGGCGTGACGAAGATCGAGGTGTTCAAGCTCGGCGGCGATCTCCTCCCGCCGGACCAGCAACAGGGCCAGCGCGGTCCCGCCGTGGAGTGCCACCTCGAAACTCTTGCGGAGTTCCGGATCGAGTCGTTCCCAGTCCCATCCGGCCAGCCTGGGGATGACCGCCAGATGGGCCGAGCTGGAAACCGGCAGCAGCTCGGTCGGTCCCTGGATTACCCCGAGCGCAATCGCCTGGCTGGTGTCACTCCTCCCGAAAATCAGACTCCGGATCCTATTCGGGACTAGTATTCACGGGTTCAATGCGCCGGCCCTCCCTTCACTTGCGCCGCTACCAGCTGATGCAGATGCTCGGCGACGGCCTGCTGGTCGGACTGGCCTTCTTTCTCGCCTTCCAGCTGCGCTTCCTCGACGATCCGGGAACCATCCCGCCCCGCTACGTGAAGCTGCTGCTGCAGTCGGTCGGCTTCGTGGTGGTCGGCAAGGTGCTGGTCTTCCACCTGTTCGGCCTGTACCAGAAGTGGTGGCGTTTCGTGGGTGGTCGCGACATCGTCCGGATCGTCCAGGCGGTGACCATCGCCTCGCTGATTCTGGTGGTCGTGTTCGCTGTGGTGCAGCCCTTCAAGCACGGCCTGCCGCGTTCGGTCGTGGTTACCGACTACCTCCTCACCCTGATGCTGATCGGCGGCGCCCGGCTCGGCACCCGTCTGCTCAAGGAACGACCCGATCGGGGCAGCCGGATCGCCCGCGGTCGCGAGGTGCTGGTGGTCGGGGCCGGGTCCGGTGGCCAGATGGTGGTGCGGGAACTGCGGCTCAACCCGAATCTCGGCGAGACCCCGATCGGGTTCATCGACGACAACCCGGGGATGCGCGGGCAGCGGATCAACGGGATCTCGGTGCTCGGTTCCACCGAGGAGATCGGGAACATCCTCGACGAGACCGAACCGGATGAAGTGGTGATCGCGATCCCGTCGGCTCCGGGTGCGCTACGGGGCAAGGTGGTGGCCGCCTGCCGCGAACGCCAGATCCGGGTCCGCACCCTGCCGACCGTGTTCGAGCTGCTCCGGGGTGGAGTCCAGCTGAGCCAGCAGTTGCGTGAGGTCAAGGTCGAGGACGTCCTCGGCCGCGATCCGGTGGTGGTGGAGCTGTCCCGGGTCGGGGCCTATCTCCAGGACGAGATCGTGCTGGTCACCGGGGCCGGCGGGTCGATCGGTTCTGAACTCTGTCGCCAGATCGCCCGGGTCGGTCCGAAGCTGCTGGTGATGCTCGACCACGCCGAGGACAACCTGTTCAGGATCGAACGGGAGATGCTCTCGGAACGACACTTCAGCCAGGTCGAGGCGGTCCTCGCGGACTGCCGCGAAACGGGACGGATGTTCGAGGTGATGCAGCGCTTCCGGCCCGGCGTGGTGTTCCATGCCGCCGCCTACAAGCATGTGCCTCTGATGGAGTCGAACCCGCTGGAGGCGATCCGCAACAACGCTTTCGGCACCCGGATCACCGCTGACACGGCGGCGGCCGCCGGAGTCAAACGGTTCGTTCTGGTCTCGACCGACAAGGCGGTGAACCCGCAGACCGTGATGGGTGCCTCCAAGGCGATGGCCGAGTGGGCGGTCGAGGCGGCGGGCGAGCGACACAGCGACACCCAGTTCGTCTCGGTGCGGTTCGGCAACGTGCTCGGATCCTCCGGTTCGGTCGTGCCGATCTTCCGGCGTCAGATCGAGCAGGGCGGTCCGGTCACCGTCACCCACCCGGAGATGACCCGCTACTTCATGACCATTCCGGAGGCGGTCCAGCTGGTGATCCGGGCGGGTGACATGGGAAACACCCGGGGGGATGTGTTCGTTCTCGACATGGGCGAGCCGGTGCGGATCGTCGATCTCGCCGAGAACATGATCCGACTCGCCGGACGGGTCCCGGACAAGGACATCGCGATCGAGGTCACCGGAATCAGGCCGGGGGAGAAGCTCCACGAGCAGCTCTTCGGCACCCGTGAACGCTCTCGACCGACCGCCTCGAAACGGATCATGCGGGCGGTTCGGGAGGAGCGACTCGACGCCGACTGGATCGATCTGACCTTCGAGCGGCTGGAGACCGTGATCGAGTCCGGACGGGAGGCGGAGCTGGCCGGGACGCTGGTTGAAATCGTGAACTCACCGGGGTCCGATCCGCAGCCATCCGGGCTTCCGTTCTAAGGACCTGTCCCGGTAGGGCTGCGAAGCTCGGCGCGCTGATTCGGCGAAGCCGCGGGTCATTCGGTCGCGAAGCGCGGGCTGGTGGCCCGTGCGAGTGGCCGGATGGCCCCCGGCGAGTCGAGCGGTGCGCCGGCGAGCTCTGCCTATCGGGATAGGTACTAAGATTGCGCGAGCGCCCGTCCCGGAGTCGGTCGCCGAACTCGCCCGCCAGGGCCGAACCACCGTGGATACCCACTCGTGAACAACGTGATTCAGACCGTCGGCGCGTACGCCGGTTTGCTTGCCCTGATCGCCACGGTCGTGCTTTCGCTGCTGGTTTTCTCGCTTGCCCGGGACCTGCGGCGGCTGCGCGAGTGGGCCGGTGGTGCGCCGGAACGGGATGCCGAGGTTCGGGAACTGAGCGAGATCGTGGCCGAGGAACGCTCGCAGGAACTTCGGGTTCTGGCCGAGCGCGAAGAGCGCCGCAACATCCGGACCGGCTACGCGGAAGGCTCGTTCTGGCAGCGGCTGGGCCGACCCGGCCGGATCATGATGATTGCCGCCGCCGTCCTCATTGTCGGTGCTGCCGCCGCCTGGGCCGGCAAGACCCTGATCGGCGGGGGCGACGACAGCGGCACGACGGTGGCCGGCAAGTCGGCTCCGGCCAAGCAGAAGAAGTCGGATTCGGGCGGGTCGGATGCTCTCAAGCCGAGTCAGATCAAGGTCGGGGTTCTGAACGGGACCGGTGGGGCGGAAAGCGGGCTGGCCGCGGAGTACGCCGGCAAGCTCGAGGACGAGGGGTACTCGCTGGGGGCGGTCACCGACGCCCCGGAAACCTTCACCGAGAGCATCGTGATGTACCTCAAGGGGCACGAGTCGGAAGCGAAGAAGGTCGGCAAGTCGATCGGGATCGACCAGACCGGACTGATGACCAGCGACGTGGCGGCGCTCACCCCGGGAGCCGACGTCACCGCGGTGCTCGGAACCGACCACAGCGCACTTCCGACGGGCTAGGTGTCAGTGACCACCGGCACCGGCTCCGAACCGGAGCCTGGATCATCCGGTGGGCCGGTCGGCCCGTGGCGATGGGTTCCCCTGGCAGTGCTCGCGTTGCTGATGGTCGGCACCGTGCTTGCCTTCGGCTACGCCCAGCGGCTCAAGCGGGAGCCGCTGATCATCGACCGGGTCGAGTTCCGGGCGACCGGGGCCACCCCGGACGGTCCGGGACGAACTATCTTCAGCCCCAACGGCGACTGCCGCCGGGACCGCATGACGATCACCTTCAGGACCACCCGGAGCGATCGGGCCGACGTCGAGATCATCAAGCCGGGCGGTCGCCGGATCCGCCGGCTGGCCCGCAACCGGTTCTTCAAGCGGTACCGGGTTCACCGTCTGATCTGGGATGGCCGGCGGGGTGACGGGCAGGTTCCGCAGACCGGACGGTTCCGGGTGCGGATGATCATGCACGGCGAAGGCCGGGTGCTTTATCTGCCGGGATGGATCCGGCTGCATAACCATCCGCCCCGGCCATCGGCCTGTCCTGCCGGTGTCGGCCAGGAGAAGCGACCTTGATCACCGCCCTGCTCGCCCTGATCCCGGCCCTCGCCTGCGCGGCGGCGATCGCCGACCGGCCCGGCCGCCGCCGGACCGTGGCGATGGCGGTCGCGGCGGCCACCGCTGCCATGCTGATCGTCGCCGACCAGTGGAATGCGGCCCAGGTGGTCGAACTGAGGAACTCGCCGCTTCAGCTGATCCCGGGACTGATCGGGGCCGGCCTGGTGGCGATCGCCGGAGCAGTCCTGATCCGCCGCCGTCCCGCCGCGCTGGCGGTGCTGGTGGTGCTGGCCCTGCCGTTCCGGATCCCGGTCGGGGTCGGTGGCACAGATGCCAATCTGCTCCTGCCGCTCTACCTGGTGATGGCCGCCGGGGTTATCGCGGCGATCTGGCGTGAGTTCCAACCGGAGCAGGAATCCGCCCGGGAGCCCGGCGAGGGGCCGGCCCCCGGTCCGGTCGCCCGTTGGTTCAGGCCGCTACTGGCGCTGGCCGTGCTGACCTACGCGCTCGGGATCCTGTACTCGGAGGATCGCTCCGCCGGGCTGCTTCATCTCTGTTTCTTCCTGGTTCCGTTCGGGGTGGTCTTCGCTCTGGTCACCGAGATCCGGTGGTCCCGGGCGAGGCTCACGCTGATCACGGCGGTGATCCTCGGGATGGCCCTGCTCTGTGCGCTGGTCGGACTGGTCGAGTGGGCGACCGAGACCCTGCTCTGGAACGAGGCGGTGATCCGCTCGAACGACTTCCATGTGTACTTCCGGGTGAACTCCCTGTTCTGGGACCCGAACGTGTTCGGCCGCTACCTGGCTCTGGCGATCACGATCGCGGCGGCCGCCCTGATCTGGGCGCGGGACGGCCGGACGATCATCCGCCTTGCCGCCTGCTCGGTTGTGCTCTGGGTGGCCCTGCTGACCACTTACTCCCAGTCGAGTTTCATCGCGCTGCTGGCCGGCCTGGCCGCGCTGGCCGCGCTGCGCTGGAGCGTCAAGTGGGTGGCCGGGGGAGTGCTTGTCCTGGCGGCAGCGGTGCTCGCCTTCGGGACCTTCGCCGGCGGGGTGGTCAAGCTCGATCTCGGGGCGCTCAACAAGCAGACCTCCGGTCGGGCGAATCTGGTCGAGGGCGGGATCGACCTGTTCGAAAGCCGCCCGGTTTTCGGCTACGGTTCCGGTGCCTTCTCGGCCTCCTTTCGCCGGGTGGTGGCCGACGGCAGGGCACCCGTCACCGAGTCCCACACCGAGCCGGTGACCGTCGCGGCGGAACGCGGCGTGGTCGGGCTGCTGCTCTACCTCGGACTGATCGCCACCGCGCTCACCGCGCTCACCGCCGGTTTCCGACGGGTCATGCCCGGCCTCGGCGGGCCGTTCGACCGGGAGGATCCCGACCGGGGACCACCGGTCGCGAGAGCCGCGATCTTCGCCGCCTTCGTCGCGGTTCTGGCCCACACCCTGACCTACGCCGGATTCCTCGACGACCCGGTCACCTGGGTTCTGCTCGCGATCGGCTATAGCCTCGCCTTCCAGTGTCGGGAGATCGGTCGCAACGACGTTCCCAAGGTGTGAGCCCCCCGGCTTCACCGGTTGAGCCGAACCCCGGGGGCGGGTCGTACCTGCGCCGCCTGGCGACCACCGGCGCCGCCTACACCGCGGCCAGCATCATCTCGAAGCTGATCGCGGTCGCCCTGCTGCCGCTCTACACCCGTTACCTGACCCCGGCCGACTACGGTGCGGCGGAAATCATGTTCGGCGCGGTGGTCGCCGCCTCGATCGTGATCCGCCTCGGGGTGATCGAGGCCCTGCTGCGCTTCTACTACAAGTCCGGGGAGTCCCCGGAGCGGGTGGTCTCGACCTCCTTCGCGGTCCTGTTCTGGGCCGGGCTGGTCTCGGTCCTGGTCCTGATGCCGCTGGCCGGACCGCTGTCGGAGCTGCTGCTCGGCGAGTCCGATCCGACCCTCGCCCGGATCGCGATCGCCGGGCTCTGGGTGCTCACTCTCTCCGAGTATCTGCTCACCCTGTTCCGGCTCGACGAACGGGCCCGGCCCTTCTTCCTGGTGACCATGCTCTCGGTTCTGGTGACGATCCCGGTGACCGTGATCCTGGTCGTGCCGCTGGACCTGGGGGCGATCGGTCTGCTGGCCGGCAGCTACGGGACCGGGGTGGTGACCGTGACCGGGTTGATCCTCTATCACCGCCGCCGGCTCTCGCTGCTCCCGGACCGGCCGCTGCTCGGCCGGCTTCTGCGTTTCGGCCTGCCGACCATGCCGGCCGAGCTCTCGCTCTACTCGCTCAGCTTCATCGACCGGATCCTGATCGCCCGGATGCTCGGTCTGAAGGAGGCCGGGCTCTACTCCCTTGCGGTGAAGGTTTCGCAGGGGATCGCGGTTCTGGTCCGGGGCTTCCAGCTCGCCTTCCCGCCGCTCGCCTACTCGATCACCGATGACGACGAGGCTCGCCGGGCCTACTCGGCGGTGGTCACCTGGTTTGTCGCGGTGATGGCCCTCGTGGTCAGCTTCGTCTGGCTGGCCGCCCCCTGGATCGTCCGGATCTTCGCCGCGCCGGACTTCTTTCCGGCGGCCGAGGTGGTCGGCCCGGTCTCGGCCGGGGCCGCGCTCTACGCGCTCTACATGGTGCTGCTGGTGGTGCTGGGCCGCACCGGCCGCACCGAGTACAACCTGCCGGCGACCCTGGCCGGACTGGTCGTGAATGTCGCCCTCAACCTGCTGCTCCTGCCCCACTGGGGGATCGTCGGGGCCGGGGTGGCCCTGGTCGCCTCCTACTTCGTGGTGGTCGTCCTGATGTACGTCTTCACCCAGCGGCTCTTTCCGGTGCCGTACGAGTGGGGACGCCTCGCCCGACTGTTGATCGCCTCCGCGATCCTGGTCGCGATCGGCGCGGTCCTGGTCCCGGATGACGGAATCGGCAACCTGGCCCTGCGGATGCTGCTGGTCGCAGCCCTGCCCCTGATCCTGCTCCTGACCGGCTTCTTCACCCCGGAGGAACGCGGCTGGCTGATCCTGCTCACCCGGCCGGGTGAGCTCAAGGCGAAGATCCTCGAGGCCCGCGCCGTCGGCCGGGCAGCCGGACGGCCCGATGCCACCGGAACCACCCCGCAGGGAGGCCTGCCGGAAGCGGCCGAGGTCGAACAGTGGGACCAGGACCTGCGCTAGAACCTGTGGCCAAGACGTCCCGAATGCGTGCCGTTCAACACCGAGGACAGAGTCTTGGCCATGGGTTCTAGTCCTGACTTGCCTCGACCCGGTCCCTCACGCTTTCCCCGTGGTTTGGCAGCAGGGCCTGACGGGTGTGGGCGGCGTAGACCCGGGTCGGGGCGCCCGGCAGGACCAGTGAGGCGAGGGTGCGCAGGCCGTAAGTCCAGGCGGTGAGAACGCGGACCGTCATCGCGGCCGCCCGGGAGTGGTGCTTTCGCATGTAGAGATCCCGGTTGCGATGGAACTCGACGATTCGGGGCATTCCGGCCGAAAAGTCGGTGGCAAGCTGATCGTGATGGACCGCCTCGGCCGCCGGCACGTAGAGCGAGTGCCAGCCGGCGTCGGCCAGCCGCCGGGCGAAGTCACACTCGTCCACGTAGACGAAGAAGTCCGGATCCATGTAGCCGACCTCCGCTGCCGCCTCGCGACGGACCATCAGGCAGGAGGACTGGACCCAGTCGACCCGGCGGGTTTCCTCGCCGTGGCTCTGGACGGTGATCCGACGGTGCAGAAAGAGGGCGCCGACCACGGCGCTCCCGACCCCCGGGAAACGCCAGGCGCAGGCGTACGGGTTGCCGTCGCCGTCAAACAGCTGGGCCCCGGCCGATCCCGCCTGCGGGTCGGTTTCGAGTGCCTCGAACAGGGACTCGACCGTCCCGACCCGGATCTCGGAATCCTCGTTCAGCAGCAGGCAGTACCGGCCCCGCGCCCGCTCCATCAGCAGACTGTCGTTCGCCGCCTTGCCCTGTTTGGCCGTGAGTTCGATCACATCCGCCTCGGGGCTGGTCTCCCGGGCTGCCTCCGCCGAACCGTCGGCGGAGTGGTTGTCGAGAACCAGGATCTCCCGGCTCAGCCGGGCCGGGTGATGCTCACGGATCGCTTCCAGGCAGGCGATCAGGAAGTCACGGCCGTCGTTGTTGACGATGCAGTAGGTGAGGTCCGGCGGGTCGCCTTGGCGGGAGGAGCCGGCGGCGGCTTCCTGGTCGGTCGGGGTGGGGGGCAGGCCGGTGTTCACCGGGGCCTACGATAATCGGGGTCGTGCGCGTCAAGCTGGTCGATCCCTCCGCCTTCACCCCGCCCTACGACCGGGCACTGGCCGCTGCCCTGGCCGCGGCCGGGGCGGATGTGGAGTTGATCACCTCCCGTTTCACCTACGGGCCGGTCCCGGAAGCGGACGGCTACCGGGAGAGTCTCGACTTCTACCGGATGGCCACCGCCGGCCGGGCGGCCTCGTCATCGGCTCTGCGTCGGGCGATCAAACTGGCCGAGCACGGGCCGAACATGCTGCGCCTCAGGCGCAAGCTGGACCGGGCCCCGAAGGACGGGGAGCCGCTGGTCACCCACTACCAGTGGCTGACCATGCCGGGACTCGACCGGCATCTGATCTCGAACCGCCGCCCCCGGGTACTGACCGCCCACTACGTCCTTCCGCCTCATCCATCGGAGCGGGACCTGCGCCGGGCCGCCCGGATCTACGGGTCGATGGATGCGGTGATCACCCACTCGCGGGCCGGGGCCGAGCGCCTGACCGGGGAGGCGGGAGTGCCGCCCGATCGGGTTCGGGTGATCCCGCACGGCAGCTTCGAGCACCTGACCAGATCGCGGGTCGATGCCTGGCTCCCGGCGGAGTTCGGTCGCCCCGATCGGGAGACGGAACGTGGCCCGGTGATCCTGTTCTTCGGCCTGCTACGCCCCTACAAGGGTCTCGACCTGCTGCTCGAAGCCTGCCGCCGGCTGACCCCGCCTGCCGGCGGGCCGGCACCGGAACTCTGGATCGCCGGTAACCCCCGGATGGACCTGAACGACCTGAAGGCCAGGGCCGAGAAGCTGCCGATCCCGGTGCGCTGGGCGACCAGGTTCATCTCCGACGCCGAGATCGCCCCCCTGATGCGACAGGCCGACCTGCTTGTCCTGCCCTACCGCGACGGGGAGCAGTCCGGGGTGCTTTACACCGGAATCGCCTTCGGCAAGGCGATGGTCGTTTCCGACGTCGGCGGGATCGGGGAGGTCGCCCGGGAGCACGGTCTGGCCCGGCTGGTCACCCCCGGGGACGCCGATGAACTGGGCGAGGCCCTGGTCGCGCTGACCGCGGATCCGGCCGCCCGGGCGGCCCTCGAAGGCCGGGCTGCCGCGGCCGCCGGCGGACCGTTCTCCTGGCCGGAGATCGCCGCCCGGACCCTTGAGCTGTACAGCGAGCTGATCCGATGACCGTGCTCACCGTCCTCTTCTGGGTTGCCTTCGGACTCCTGGCCTACACCCACATCGGGTACCCGGTCACTCTCTGGGTGCTCGGTTTCATCGGTCTCGGCAACCGGGCCGGGGAGATCCGGGGACGTCGCGTGGGGGCGATCCCGCCGCCGATCGATCCGACCACCGAGGAGAAGACGATCCCGACCGTGACGGTGATCATCGCCGCCTACAACGAGGAAGCGGTGATCGAGGCCAAGGTCAGGGACGCGCTTCAGCTCGAGTATCCACGTGACCTGCTGGAGGTGATCGTCGCCTCCGACGGTTCCACCGACCGCACGGTGGAGATCGCCCGGGAGGCCGGGGCCGACCGGGTGCTGGACCTTCCCCGCAGCGGCAAGGTGGCCGCCCAGAACGCGGCCGCCGCAGCCGCCGAGGGCGAGATCCTCGCCTTCTCGGACGCCAACTCGAGCTGGGAGACGGCCGCCCTGCTGGACCTGCTGGCCCCGTTCCGGGACGGCCGGGTCGGCTACGTCTGCGGGCAGGTCTCCTTTGTCGGCCCGGACGGCGGCAACCTCGAAGGTGCCTACTGGCGCTACGAGATGAAGGTACGGGAGCTGGAGTCCGGCCTGGCCGGGGTCACCGCCGGCAACGGGGCGATCTACGCGGTCCGGGCCGGGGACTACATTCCGCTGGATCCATCCGGCAGCCACGATCTCTCCTTCCCGTTCGCGCTGGCCAAGCAGGGTCGGCTCTCGCTCTACCGGCCTCGGGCCCGGGCGACAGAGAAGGTGGTGCCGAGCCTGGAGGGCGAGCTCTCCCGCAAGCGCCGGATGATGATCGGCCTCTGGGACATCGTGGTCGGGGAGGGGATGGTCGATCCGCGGGGCTACCCGCCGATCTACCTGCTCGAGATCTTCTCCCATCGGATCCTGCGTTACCTCAGTCCGTTGCTTCACCTGGTCATTCTGGTGACCAGCGCCATCCTCGCCGGGACCAGCCTGTTCTGGACGATCGTCCTCGGACTGCAGCTGGTGGTGATGCTGGCGGCACTGGTCGGGAGGTGGGTGCCGCTCCTGCCGTTCAGGATCTGCCGGTACTACGTGATGGTCACCCTGGCGATCGCCTTCGGTCTCTGGGACCGTTGGCGGCAGGGCCCACCCGGTTTCTGGGAGAAGGCCGAGGGCACCAGATGAACCGGCCGCTGGAGTTGATCCTGACCTCGGTCGCGCTGCTGTTCGCCGCGCCCCTGATTCTGGTTTCCGCGGTTCTGATCCGGCTCGAGGGCGGCGGCAGCGCGATCTACCGTCAGCGCCGGGTCGGGTTGAACGGCGCCGGGTTCGAGATGCTGAAGCTGCGCACGATGATCCCCGGCTCCGATCCGGTCGGGGTCGGCACGGTGGTCACCCGGGACGACCCCCGGGTCACCCGGATCGGTCGCTGGCTCCGGCGGACCTCGCTCGACGAGCTGCCGAATCTGGTCAACGTCCTGCGGGGCGAGATGGCCCTGGTCGGACCCCGCCCGACGATCCCGGCCCAGGTCAGGGACTACACCCCACGGCAGCATCGCCGCCACGAGGTCCGGCCCGGAATCACCGGTTGGGCCCAGGTTCAGGGCCGGGCCGGAATCCCCTGGGAGGAACGGATCGAGCTCGACGTCGAGTACGTGGATCGCCGCTCGCTCCGGCTCGATCTGACCATCCTCTTCCGGACCGTGTGGCTGGCCGCGACCGGGCAGGGTCTGGCCCCCGACTGATTGAGTCGCAGGGCCGCCCGCGGGAAGTACGGATAGGCTTCCCGGATGCGAATTGGCGAGATCCTGCGGGAAAAGCGGCCGGTCTTCTCGGTCGAGTTCTTTCCCCCGAAAACCCCGGAGGGGCGTGAGAGCCTGCTCGAGGCGGCCCGCACCCTGGCCGGGCTGGAACTCGATTTCGTCTCGGTCACCTACGGGGCCGGCGGTTCGACCCGTGACGGGACCTTCGACATCACCACCGCGCTCAAGGACGAGATCGGCCTCGAGGTGATGGCTCACCTGAGCTGTGTCGGTGAGTCGGTGTCCGGGCTCGACACCACCCTGGGCCGACTCCGGGACGCGGGGGTGGACAACATCTTCGCCCTGCGGGGCGACCCGCCCCGGGGCCAGACCGACTTCGTCCAGCCGGTCGGCGGGTTCGGCTCGGCGGCCGAGCTGACCGCCCACATCACCGCCAACTACCGGTTCTCGGTTGGTGGAGCCTGCTTTCCCGAGGTTCACCCCGAGGCGCCCGATCTCGACACCGACCTCAACTACCTGAAGACGAAGGTGGACGCCGGGGCCGAGTTCCTGGTCACCCAGCTCTTCTTCGACAACCGGGTGTACTTCGATTTTGTCGAGGCGGCCCGGGCCAGGGGAATCGAGGTGCCGATCATCGCCGGGATCATCCCGGTCACCGGCTACGCCCACACCAAACGGATCTGTGAGCTCTGCGACTCCTCGATCCCGCCGGAGCTGGAGCGGGCGATGCTGGCCGCCGAGGGCGATCCCGAGGCCGAGTTCAACCTCGGGGTGGCATACGCGGCCCAGCAGGCGGCCGAACTGCTGGCTGCCGGAGCGCCAGGCATTCACTTCTACGCGCTGAACAAGGCGCCCGCCACCCGGGCGATCCTCGGCGCCCTCCGGGCCGCCCGTCCCTGGATCACCTCGGCCGATCCTCAGTCGGCCGGGGCCCGGTAGGCAGGAAAGAAACCGGGGTCCGGCGGCGAACCGGCCCGGTCGTTCCGGGCCGCGGTCAGCTCCCGGCAGGCGACGGGGTCGCAGACGACCTCCGAGGTCCGGAACTGTTCCTCCCGGTTGGCGAACCCACGCTTGAAGGTCTCCAGGGCGTCTCCCGGGGTGATTCCGCCGCCGAAGCTGACCGGCAGGTCCAGCTCGGCCCCGAACCCGATCATCGCCTCGACCACGTTCTTCATCGGCGAGTCCCGCAGATGCGAGTCGGCGGTCCCGGACAGGTAGTAGTGGATCAGTCCGTCGGAGCGGGCGGCGATCGAACCGGCGGCGATCCGGCCCTCTCCGTCCCGGGCCAGCATCAGCCAGGTGCTCCCGGCGTCGAGGATCCGATCGAAGTACTCCGGGGTGAAGAAGTAGCGTTCGGCGGCGTTCGCCCGTCTCATCGTTTCGGTGTAGGCGGTGAAGAATCCGGCCCGTCGCTCCCGGTCCGTTTCGGGGCCGGGCAGGGTCTCGATCGAGTAGCCCCTTTTCAGGTTCTTGCGGATCTGCTGCCGGTCCGACATCCGGCTCTTGCGGGGCAGCGCCGGGTCGGAAAGCAGGCAGACGTTTCGCTGCGAGGTGCCGGTGAGTGGAGCCGCCCGGCCGAGGGCGTGCCGGATGAAGATAGTGACCAGCCCGGTCTCGCTGAAGTCGATCCCTTCCGGATCGAGCGGGAACGGGCCCGCTCCGGTGTCCCGTTCCTCCCGGAGCTCGAACCCCGGGTATCCGTAGGGGGAGATCGCATCCCGCCGATCGGTGTCCCCGATCTCCCGGACCAGCAGCGGCGCCGCGGCAAGCTCCCGGTCGCCGGCCGAGATGACCAGCGAGTGGGTGGTTCCCTCGGCCGCCAGGAACCCGGATGAGCGGAAGAAGTCCGACCCGCTTGCCGCGACCCCGCCGTCTGCGATCAGGCGGGCTACCACTCGGCGATCGCCGCGTAGAACTGATCCGGGCTTACCCCCCAGATCTCCAGATCGACCAGTTCATCACCGCGCTTGACGTGCCCGGGCATCGTCCCCTCGTGACGCCAGCCCTGGGCGGCCACCACCCGTTTCGCGGCCTCGTTGAAAGCGGGGATCCGGCCGTAAACCCGGTGGGCGCCGAACTCCCCGAAGGCCCGGTCCACCGTGAACCGTTCCGCCCAGCGGCCGATTCCCCGGCCGCGGACCTCATCACCGATCATGCAGCCGAGCTCCGGGGCGAGCTGTCCGAACAGTCCGTACAGGGCGGTAAAACCAACCGGCTGTTCGACCCCGGGAACCAGGATCGCGAACTTGCGGTCGTTGCCGCGGTTCTCGGCGGCCGCCCGGGTCCAGCCCTCCGCGTTCTCCAGGTTGAAGCTGTCGCGCTGCTCCATCAGGGTCCGGGTCGCGGCCGGATTGTTGAACCAGCGGTGTACCGCCTCCGCATCCTCGAGCCGGAACTCCCGGATCGTGCAGGGTGGCGCTTCGGGATCCCGTTCCTCGGCCATGAGTGGATTCTAGAAGCAAGGCCTGGCTGTCGAGCGGACGACCCGGTTCGCCGCAGCCGTCGCTACCTGGCCCGGCGGGCGAAGATCTCGTCGATCTGTTCCAGCGACTTGCCTCTGGTTTCCGGCACGAAGCGGAAACAGAACCAGAGGGTGAACAGGCCCACCGCCGCGTAAAGCCAGAAGGTGCCGCTCTGACCGAGCAGATCGATCAGTGGCAGGAAGGTCAGCGAGACCAGGAAGTTGAAAAACCAGTTGGTCATGGTCCCGGCCGAGGCGGCCTTGCCGCGGGAACCGAGCGGGTAGATCTCCGCGTTCAGCAGCCAGAAGATCGGGCCGAGGCTGATTGCGAACGAGGAGACGAAAAGCATCAGGCTGAGCACCGCGATCACAGTTGAAAGCGTCTGGTCGACCCCACCGAGGAAGGCCACGCCGAGCAGGAAGAGCGAGAGCGACATGCCGCTCACCCCGATGAAGAGCAGGGTGCGGCGACCGAGCCGGTCCAGCAACCGGAGTGCGACCACGGTCATCGCCACGTTGATGACCCCCACCCCGAGCGAGGCGAGGATCGCCGAGGAGGCGGAGCCGATCCCGGCCTGCTGGATGATCGTCGGGGCGTAGTAGATCACCGTGTTGATCCCGGTGATCTGTTGCAGGATCGCCAGCCCGAGCCCGACTACCAGTGCCGCCTTGATCGCCGGTTTCAGCAGATCGCGCCAGCTTCCGGTCGAGCTGCCGACCCCGCCCTTGATCTCGATCACTTCGGCCGCGATCGCCTCCTCTCCGGCCGGCCTGAGTCGCCGGAGCGCGACCACCGCTTCCTCCTCGCGGCCCTTCATCAGCAGCCAGCGGGGACTGGACGGCAACCGGTAGATGCCGATCCCGAGCACCAGGGCCGGGACCGCGCCGAGCCCCAACATCCAGCGCCATCCGTCGGTGACGTCGGTAAGGGCCAGTCCGACCAAGTATGCAACCAGGATCCCGACGGTGACCGCAAGTTGGAAAAAGGTGACCAGCCCGCCGCGCAGATCGGGCGGTGCGACCTCGCTGATGTAGACCGGGGCGACCGCCGAGGCCACCCCGATCGCCAGGCCGATGACCACGCGGGCACCGGCCAGAGCCCAGAACCCGGGGGCCAGCCCGGATCCGATCGCGCCGACGATGAAGGTCACCGCGGCGAGCAGGATCAGGATGCGTCGTCCGTACCGGTCGGCGCCGCTGCTGGCGAACCAGGCCCCGCCGACCGCCCCGATCGGGACCGCCCCGACCACCGCGCCCGACTGCAGGCTGGAGAGACCGAGGTCGGGGTCGATCGTGAGCAGGGCCCCGGCGATGATCCCGGTGTCGTAGCCGAACAGCAGCCCGGCCAGGCCGGCGGTGGCGGCGGTGAGAACCACGTTGCGCCGGGCCCGGGATCGTCGATGCTGATCCCGACCGGTTTCTGCTCCCGCTTCCATCCTGGCGTCATTATGTTCCGGTGGGCGGACAGCGAAATGACATGTCGGGAAGGCCGGTCCGATGAGGTCCCTTGGGGCCGGGGCCGCCCGGAGAGTCGCTCTCGCCGCACAGGGTTTCGGAAGGCGCCGCCCCTCCGGGCGGGTGACGATGCGTCAGCTGTCATGGCTGATCGAGCGGATCGGGCTGATCCAGATCGACTCGGTCAACGTGCTCGCCCGGGCCCACCTGATGCCGCTCTACTCCCGGTTCGGTCCGTACGACACCGGACTGCTCGACCGGGCGAGCGGCAGGCACCCGCGCCGGCTGGTCGAGTACTGGGCGCACGAAGCCTCCCTGATTCCGCCGGAAACCCGCCGGCTGCTCGGCTGGCGGATGGAGCGGGCGGCCGAGCAGGGCTGGCCGTCGGTCCGGGCGGCATCCGAACGGCCGGAGCTGTTGGCGGCACTCGAAGCCGAGGTGGCTGCGGACGGCCCGGTCACCGCCTCCGGGGTGGCCGCCGCCTTCGGCGAGGACGGCATCGCCGGTTCAGCGAACTGGGGCTGGAACTGGTCGCCGGTGAAGAGCGGACTCGAGTTCCTGTTCTGGTCCGGCCGGATCACCTCGGCCGGCCGGACCGCCCAGTTTGAGCGCCTCTACGATCTCCCGGAACGGGTCATCCCCGGTCTCCGTGAGCTCGGACCGAACGGTCTGCCCGATGAGGCGGCCGCGATCGAGGCGCTGATCGGGATTGCCGCCCGGGCTCACGGGGTCGGCACCGCCCGCTGCCTCAGGGACTACTTCCGGCTCCCGGCCCGCGAGGCGAATGCGGCGATCGCCAGACTGGCCGATCGGGGAGACCTGATTCCGGTTGAGTGTGAGAGCTTCACCGACCCGGTCTGGCTCGATCCCGGGGCGAGGGTTCCGCGCCGGGTGACCGGCCGGGCGCTGCTCTCCCCGTTCGATCCGCTGGTGTTCGAGCGCCGCCGGACCGAGCAGCTTTTCGGATTCCGTTACCGGCTGGAGATTTACGTTCCGGCCACGAAACGCAGGCACGGTTACTACGTGCTGCCGTTCCTGCTGGGTGAGAACCTGGTCGCCCGGGTCGACCTCAAGGCCGACAGTTCCGCCCGGGAGCTGTTGGTCCGCGCCGCCTGGGTCGAGCCGGAGGCCCCGCCGGAAACCGCGACCGAGCTGGCGGCGGAACTTGAACTGATGGCCGGCTGGCTCGGGCTCGAACGGATCGTGGTCGAACCGTTCGGGGACCTCGCGGCGGAGCTCGCCGAGGTGACCGGATGACCGGGGCGGAAGGACTCGACCTCCGGTTTCCCGATCGGGATCCCGGCGCCGGCCCCGGCCGTTACGCGCCCAGCCCGACCGGGGAACTGCATCTCGGCAACCTGCGGACGGCCCTGGCCGCCTGGGCGGCCGCCCGCGGTCGGGGGGCCTCCTTCCTGGTGCGGATCGAGGATCTCGATTCGGGCCGTTCCCGTGAGGAGTGGATCGAGTCCCAGCTCGGGGATCTGGAGGCGATCGGAATCGAGTGGGACGGTGAGCCGGTCCGTCAGAGCGAACGCCACCGGCTCTACGAGGGCGCGATCGAGCGGCTGCGGGAGCAGGGGCTGCTCTACGAGTGCTTCTGCACCCGGGCCGAGATCCGGGCGGCCGCTTCGGCTCCGCATGGCGAAATGCCGGAGGGCATCTACCCGGGAACCTGCCGGAGTCTGACCGAAGCCGGACGCGAAGCCCGCCGCCGGGCCGGCCGGCCGCCGGCGCTCAGGGTGCGGGCGGAGGAGGCCCGGGTCGGGTTCGAGGACACCCTCTGCGGCCGGATCGAACGGACCGTGGACGACTTCGTGATCCGCAGAAACGACGGGGACTTCGCCTACAACCTGGCCGTCACCGTGGACGACGCCGACCAGGGGATCGCCGAGGTGGTCCGCGGGGCGGATCTGCTCGACACCACCCCCCGTCAGCTCTGGCTCTACGACCGGCTGGACCTGACCCCGCCGGCCCGATTCACCCACGTGCCGCTGATGCTGGGTGAGGACGGAGCCCGCCTGGCCAAACGCCACGGAGCGGTAACCCTGAGCGAGCAGCTCGCAAGGGGCCGGACCGCCGAGCAGATCCGCAGGGAGCTCGCCACTTCGATCAACCTCGACCTCCCACCACCCGAGGGTGGGTCGGACAACGCCTGACGTGGTGATCGCCGACCATCCCGGATCGGTTTAATCCGCCGGGTGGGTCGATCGAAAAAGACCAGCGCCGGGTTGATCCTCTTTCGACGGACCGGGAGCGGCCTCGAGGTCCTGATCGCGCACATGGGCGGACCGTTCTGGGCGAACCGCAAGCGGCCCTGGTCGATCCCGAAGGGGGAGTACGGCCCGGACGAGGATCCGCTGGACTGTGCCCGGCGGGAGTTCGAGGAGGAGACCGGCCACGTCGCCCCGGACGGGGAGCCGATCCCGTTGGGTGAGATCATTCAGAAGTCCGGTAAACGGGTGCTCGCCTGGGCGCTGGAGGGGGACCTCGATCCAGCCAGGCAGTTCAGCAACCGGATCGAGATCGAGTGGCCACCCCGGTCCGGCAGGCGAATCGAGATCCCCGAGGTCGACCGGGTCGAGTGGGTGACACCAGAAGTCGCAAGGCAGAGGGTGATCGCCGCCCAGGCCGAGCTGTTCGATCGGCTGGCCGCCCGGCTGACCTGATCGGGTGGCCCCGGCGCTACTGTGCGGGTCGGCTACGGTTTGAACAGTAATGGGAGCGGGAAAGGCGATCACGAGGGGCGTCCCGATCGGCCGCCGGGCCGGGATCGCAGCCGCCTGCCTGATTCTGGTCGGCCTGGCTGCCTTGGTGCTGCCCCACCCCGCGCTCGCCGCGAACACCACCTTTGTGGACTGTCTGGCGCCGACCCCCGGCGACGGGTCGGAGTCAAACCCGTTGAACTCGCTGGCACAAGCGAATGCGGTCACCCTCGATCCGGGGGACACGTTGCTGCTGAAGCGCGGGACCACCTGCAGCGGCACCTTCGCTCCGCAGGGCGGCGGTAGCCCCGGCACCCCGGCCACGATCGGGGCCTACGGCTCCGGACCGCTGCCAAAGATCATCGGCACCGGTCCCGGCGCGGTCAACCTCATCGATCTGAGCAACCTGACGGTCGAGGATCTGGACGTCTCAAACCCGGGGTCCGCCAGCCCGCCGGTTCCGGGAGGAGACATCCGCAACGGCGTCACGATCCGGGCCTCGGCCGGCACGGTCGGAAACGTGACCGTGCGCCGCCTCAGGATCCACGACGTCGGCGGGGACCTGACCAAGAACCCGCAGGGCAGCGCCGGCATCCTCGCCACCGTGACCGGGCCCCCACCGGCCAGGTTCAGCGGACTCACGATCGAAGACAACGACCTGAGTGCGATCTCCCGCTCCGGGATCTCGATCTACGGCACCAATGCCGACAACCGTCCCGCCGCCACCGATCCCTGGCCGGAGGCCTCGACCGGGGTTCTGGTCCGAGGCAACCGGATCGACCGTTTCGCCGGTGACGGGATCGTGCCTCGCGGTACCGACGGGGCGATCGTCGAAGGCAACGTGCTGAGCAACGGGAGCCTGTCCGGACGGAAGCTCGGGCATCCGGACGGCGAGGTGTGCAACGCCGGGATCTGGGCCTTCCGGGCCAACAACACGCTGATCCAGAACAACGAGGTTTCCGGGATGAGGGCCGGCTGTGACGGCACCGGCTTCGATCTCGACTACAACCAGGACGGCACGATCATCCAGCACAACTTCAGCCACGACAACGAGGGCGGTTTCGTGCTGCTCTGCGCCGACACCGGCCGCCGCGGAGACGTCCGCTTCAACCTCAGCCTGAACGATGCCTCGACGATCAACCACGGTCCCTGCGCCGGCCATTTCGGGGATCTCGGCGGGATCCGCTTCTTCAACAACACGATCGTTGCCCCCGCACCGAACGCCTCGATGCAGCTGGTGATCCAGAACCGGATCCAGCTCGCCGGCAGCTTCGAGTTCCGCAACAACCTGGTCTACGCGACCACCAGGCAGAGCGCGCCACTGCCCTGCGGGGATTTCTGTTCCAACAACCTGTTCTTCAACCTGCCCGCCTCGGGCAGCGCCGCGATCACCGCAAACCCGCGGCTGGTCGACCCAGCCCGGACCGGCACCGGTCGCCTCACGGTCGGGCCGGCCTTCCGTCTGACCGCAAGCTCCCCGGCTCGCGGTGCCGGGCTGTCGATGCCGGACCCCGGCATCACCGACTACTTCGGCAACCCGCTCGGCGGGACCGGCCGACCGGCGATCGGTTTCGATCAGACCCCGGCCGCCAAACCGAAGCCGAGGAAACCGAGCCGGGCCTGCCTCAAGGCCAGGAAGGCCGAGCGCAAGGCGACCGGCAGGCTGAGGGCAGCCAGACGGACCCTGAAACGGCTGAAACGCCTCCGGGCCACCCGCAAGAAGGTCCGCAAGGCCGCCCGCAAGGTCAGCATCCGGAAACGGGAAAAGGCCAAGCGGTCCCGCATCACCCGCAGGACCTGCCGAACCCGATCGGGTCGATGGAGCTAGCCGGAGTCGAACCGGCGACCTCTTGGGTGCGATCCAAGCGCTCTGCCAACTGAGCTATAGCCCCGCGTGGGGAGAAGGATACGGGGTCCCGGCGGCAAATTGAGGTTAGGTAATGCCGCAACCGCCCCTAAACCCCGTAGTCTGTCCGCGAACCGTCTAGCTGATTAGGCACCAATGGGAATTCTCGACGAGGCAATCCGGGAACATCTGGAGCTGAAGCGCCAACACGGTGCGGAGGAGAAGGAGATAGAGGGGCTCGAGTCCGAGGCCTTCGGTCCGGCCGACCGCCCGGACGCGGTTGAGCCGGAAACCCGGATCCTCAGCCCCGAAGAGGCCGCCGGCCAGGCCGCCGGGAAAGTCGAGGGTGAGCTTCCCGCCGATTCCCCTGAAGCATCGGCCACCGCCGGGGAGTCCTTCCCTGTGGTCAGCCCGCCGGCCCCGGAGCCGACTCCGGAGCCAAGCCCGGCGTCGGAATCATCGGAACCCCCCGCCGCAGAAGCGAAGGCTGCCGCGGAGGCCCCGCCCGCTCCCGTGAGCGAAGAGGTACCGCCGCCACCCGTGAAGCAGGCCGAAGCCGAACCCACGGCAGAACCGGAACCGGAGATCGTCGAGCCACCCGAGCCCGAGCTCGAGGGTGACGCCGGTGACATGCTCGAGGCGGAGCGACAGCGACTTTCCAGCCATCCGACCGAGCACTACGACGTCGATGCCGCGATCGCCGAAGAGGACGAACTGGACGTACTCAGCGAAAGCTCGCTCTCGGACGAGCTCGACCGGGCACTTGAGGGTCCGGCCGAACCGGCCTCGACTGCAGCGCCCGAGCCGCACTCGGCTGAGGAGCCGGTGACCGCTGAGCCACCGGCGGATCACGCGGAGGAGGACGAGGCGGAAGCCGAGTTCGAGGAGCTGATGGAGACTTCCCCCGAAGATGAACCGGATGGCCCGGCATCGGAGGAGTTCATCGAGGCAGATGAAGACGACCTGACCGAAGCGGACGAGCCCGCGGATGAAGACGAGCCGGACGAGGACGATCCCGCCGCCGCCTTCTTCGACCAGGAGGATCCACTCGAAGGCACCCCGGACTTCCTCGAGGAGACGCCCGATCACGACCGTCTCTGGTTCGAGCAGAAGGAACCAAAGGACTTCGACTTCGGGGACTGAGCAGGCCGGTGGGGCCCGCAGGTGTCGTATTGGACATTGGTTGGCCCCACCCCGGGGGTGGTGGTCAGATGGGGTGGATCGTCGCAGTGAAGCGGCCGGCGCGTTCGGTCACCTCGATCGGCAGGTCGAAGCAGGCGGAGACCGCCTCCGAGGTGAGGGTCTCCCCGATCGGTCCGGCGGCCAAAACCCGGGCGTCCCGCAGCAGCAGGGCGTGGGTGGTCGTCGGCGGAATCTCCTCGATGTGGTGGGTCACCGCGACCGTGGTCAGACCGGGATCCTGCCGGGCCATCTCGCCGAGAGCGGAGATCAGCTGCTCCCGTGAGGGCAGGTCCAGCCCGGCCGCCGCCTCGTCAAGCAGCAGCAGCCGCGGCTCCGGCATCAGCGCCCGGGCCAGCAGCACCCGTTGTCGTTCACCCTGGGAGCAGTCGCCGAACCCCCGGGTCAGCAGTTCCCGAAGGCCGACGAGTTCCGCCAGCTGCCCGGCTCGCTCCCGGTGGGATTCGTTGAGCCGCCGACGCTGGATCGCGATGCTGTTGAAGGCTCCGGAGAGGATCGTCTCCAGAACCGGTCGCCGGGACGGAATGGTCTGGGCGGTCCTGCTGTCAACCAGGCCGATCCTTTCCCGCAGGGCACGCATGTCGGTTGCCCCAAGGCGTCTACCGAGCACCTCGACCACTCCTTCCGAGGGGTGCGATTCGGCCGCAGCCAGTCGCAGCAGGGTGGTCTTGCCGGCCCCGTTCGGTCCCATCACCGCCCAGTGCTCCCCGGGATCCACCCGCCACTCGACCCCGTGGAGCAGGGTCACCCGCTGCCCCAGCGCAACGGACCAGCGGAAGACCTCGACTCTCCTGGCCCGGATCACGGAACCGTCATCAGGGTCGTTCGGACCGGTGGCCAGAGCTCCGGATAGATCCTCGATCGCCATCAGGGGCACGCTATCGCCCGGTCCCCCTGCCCGGCCGATCCGGCGGACACGGCAACCCCTACAATCGGGGGCCGCTCCTGGGGCCATAGCTCAGTTGGCAGAGCGCCTGCTTTGCAAGCAGGAGGTCGCCGGTTCGATCCCGGCTGGCTCCATTCAGCGGAAACATAGGTATAAAGCCAAATAATGGTCCCTTTGACCGTGGCGACTCTGCCAAGCGGCCGGACGGCGTACCGCAGGGATGTGCCAAACGGCCCCGGTTTCGGTCCGTTTTCGCTGTTTGAGAGGATGCCGGGGAAGCTCGTTCGGGCGATCCGGCCGCGTGGCCGCGCCTACCGCAAGTAGAGCCCTTCCGACTCTTCGCCCTCGCACGTCACAGCGGTCTGTTGGCTCGGGCAGATCAGGCCAATCCCCTGATCGCCAGTCCTCAACGTGTGAGGCATACGATCGCTTTCGGGCGCTTGCTTTCGTGCCGAAGTGCGAGCTATTCTTTACCTATGGGCAAGAATGTAAAGGAAAGCAGTGGTCGGATGGGCCGGCCGCGTGATCGCACCAGGGTTTCCAGCAAGCACCAGGTGACGATCCCCTCTGGCGCGTTTCGCACCGCCGGACTTGAGGCTGGCGACACGCTGCGAGTGGAGGCCCAGGGCGCGGGTCAGATCGTGCTCACCAGGGTCGATGAGCTGGCCGATCGCTATTCCGGTTGCCTCGACACCGGCGGCGGGCTGCGGGCGCAGCGGGACAGGTTGCGTCGCGAGTGGCGGTAGCGCTCGACTCCAACGTTGTGATCGGCTTTCTCGATCGCTCTGACGGGTTCCACCATGCCGCCGATAAGACCATCCGGGAGTTGTTGGCAAGTGAGCAGCTTGTCGTGTCGGCTGTCACCTACGCCGAGGTGCTTACCGGTGCTCGTCTCGGCCACCACGATGAGGATGTCGTGAAGGGATTCTTCGCCGATTTGATCTCACGCATCATTCCGGTCGATGTCGCGGTCGGGGACGCTGCAGCTCGCATCCGCGCCGGAGCCAAGGCGCTCGCGATGCCCGATGCCTTGGTCGCAGCCACAGCCGAACTCGACCCCGAGGTCGAGCTGCTCCTCACCGCCGACGAGGACATGGCCAAACTGAAGCATCTCGACTGCCCGCTGCGGCTCCTCTCCCCGGACGGCTGACCGGCTCACTCTCCGGTGGTGAACCGGTGGGTCTGGAAGTCCGCTCGGGACGTTCGGACGCTCGATTCGCATCTGGCTTGCCGTCGTGTACGGGTGCCGCAAACCGCAACGTGGGAGGAACCCGGGTTTGAGGGGACGCCGGACTCACGGCCACCGTTGAGACCATCCGTCCGCTTGAAACTGGCAGGATGGCGGGGTGATGACAGATGGGGACGGAGCGGAGAGCGGACGCCCGGAGCAGGGGCGATCCGGGCGGCTGGCCCGCACGGTCGGCCGGACCTACCTGGAGGTCCTCCGGGCCTACCGGAGGTGGTGGACCCGGATTCTTCCCCTCGCCGCCCTGATCTTCATTCCGATCAGTCTGCTGGATGCGACCCTGGAGCGCGCGGCGGATGCCCTCGGTCCGGAGCATTACGACCATGCGTTTGAGGGAATCGGGCTGATTCTCGGGGTGCTGGTCGGAGCCGCGTCCTCCCTGCTCGGCGAGGTGCTGCTTGCCGGCATGATCTCGCTCACCCTGGCCGGCAGCGCCACCGGCGAAGTACCCTCGATCGGCCGCATTGCCCGTCATCTCAAGTACGGCCGCCTGATTCTGCTGGACGTCGCCTTCACCCTGTTAGTCGTGGCCGGAATAATTCTGCTGATCGTTCCGGGGCTCCTGCTCTACATCATGCTGGGTCTGGCCGGTCCGGTGGTGGAACTTGAACAACGCCGGATCGTGGCAGCGTTCCGGCGCAGTGCCCAGTTGGTCCGACGGGATTTCTGGCTGGTCGTCTGGGTGTTGATCCCGATCGAGATCTTCACCAATCAGGTCACCAGTGCCATCGAGCATCTCGCGGTCGAGGTGTTCGGTCACCACTCGTTGATCACGAAGCTGGCCGAGGTCGTCCCCGAGGTTCTGTTCGGCCCCCTGTTCGCAGTCGCGGCCGTACTGCTCACCCTCCGGCTTTCGGCGCTCGATGGCGAGGTGGCCCCGGCGCAGCCAGAGTCAGTGTGATCGCGGCCGAACCAGCCGACTCGTCAGGGTCCGGTTCACGGGAGAACCGTCGTCCCCGACCGCGGTCACCCGGACCGTCAGGGTCACCCTTCGACCGTTCCGGAGGGAACTCCAGAGCAGCTTCATCCGGCGGCGCGGGATCTCGACCCGCACCGTGATGGTCCGGGCCGCCGAGAGTCGCCACTGGCCCCGGCCGAGTGCCGCTACCGATCGTCCCCGCACCTTTACCGACCCCTTCACGTTGACCGTGCAGGCGAGCGAACACTTGAGCCGCAGCGGAATCTGCTGCCGCAGCATCTGCCGCTGCTTCAGCGAGAAGAAGTAACGGGTGGGTGGCGGCGCGATCGGGCAGCCACCGGTAGCAGTGGTCCCGGCGATCCGGTACACGGTTTGATCGGTGACCGCGTAGACACAGCCGCGGGAATCCTCCCCGAACGAAACCAGCATTCCGTCCGGCACCGAGAGACCGACCGCCCGGCGATCCCCGCCCGGGGTGTCGAGATCGAGACTGTCGAGCGTGCCGCCGCAGAAATCCCCGAACAGGTAGCGGCCGGTGAGTGAGCCGAGCCCGGAATCACGGGCGACATAACCACCGATGATCGCGCAGCGTCCGCTGTCGTGGGTCGGGTAGCTGTAGATCGGGGCCTGGTAGTTCGGTGGGGGCCCGACCTCCTCCCAGCAGGAGTTGCCCTCGCAGATCGGCCAGCCCATGTTCCGGCCTTTCAGCGTGCCCACGTTCACCTCCTCCAGGTCACTCTGCCCGACGTCGGCGACCACCAGCCGCCCGTCGGGAGCGAACGAGGCCCGGAACGGGTTGCGGAGACCGTAGGTCCAGATCTCCCCCCGCCGGCCGTTCTGCCCGACGAACGGGTTGTCCCCCGGAATCGAGTAGCTCGCCGGCCCGGCCGGATCAGCCGGATCGATCCGGAGGATCTTGCCCAGCAGGTTGCCGAGATCCTGGGAGTTGTCCGGCTCGGCGTTCTCCCCGATCGAGATGTAAAGCCGGTTGTCGGGGCCAAAACCGATCCAGCCGCCGTTGTGATTGCCGGCGCTGTGCCGAACCCTCAGCACCAGCCGGGCCGAGTTCGGATCGGCCCGGTTCGGGTCTCCGGCCGAACGCTGGAACTCCACGATCCGGATGTCCCCCTCCTGGCCCGACGGGTCGATCGAGTCGGGGCCGTCGCCGGTGTAGAAGACGTAGAAGCGACCGTTGACCGCGTACTCCGGGTCGAAGGCGAAGGAGAGCAAGCCACGTTCGAAGACCGAGTTGACCCCGTCCAGTTCAAGAAACGGCTGGGGGAGCCGCTGGCCGTCCCTGACCACGAAGATCCGGGCTTCACCGCCGTCGCCGCGGGTGCTGATGAACACCCGGCCTTCCGGGTCGTGGGGTGGTGCAGTCAGGAAACTCGCGTTCGAGACGTTCTGGTCCTCCGGCAGCACTCGAACCAGTGAGGCTCCGCTGGCCGCCCCCGCCAGCCAGAGCCAGCCCAGCAGCACCCCTGCAAGTACAAATCGTTTCACCGCGCGATTGTAAGTCACGATGCCGTAAAGACCCGCGCCGAGGCCCATGGTTTCGGTTGCGCCCCGGACCCCGGGACCGCCCTCAGGTCGAGAGCGAGTAGACGGCCCTCTCGGCCAGCAGGTTCGGGGCGAGCCGGGTGTGGCGTCCGGTGCGGCGGCCGTCGGCCCCGACCGGAATCATCCGTTCCACCTTCAGGTCCAGGTCCCGGACCAGCCGCTCGAAGTCCCGGAGGGTGCAGAGATGGATATTCGGGGTGTCGTACCACTCGTAGGGCAGGGTCGGGGTGACCGGCATGTGACCGCGCAGAGTGAGATCGCGACGCAGACGCCAGTGACCGAAGTTCGGCAGGGAGACGATCAGCCGGGGGGCGACCCGCTTCATCTGGGAGAGCACGTCGTCCGGGTGCTTGACCGCCTGCAGGGTGAGTGAAAGCACCGCCCAGTCGAAGGCGTCGTTGTCGATCCGGTGAAGTTCCTGCTCGAGATCACCGTGGGTCACCGGCACCCCGCGGCCAATGCATTCATGGAAGTCCTCGAGGTCGTTCTCCACCCCGAGTCCCCGGCAGCCCTGCCGTTCGATCAGGGCCTCCAGCAGGGCTCCGTTGCCGCAGCCGAGGTCGAGCACCCGCACGTCACGGCCGATCATCGCGGCGACTATGTCGAGGTCGGGGCGCACCGCCCCATCCTTTCAGGCCGGACCCGGCCCGGCGCCGGCCAGCCGGTCGAGAAAACGGGCGACCGTCCGGTGATACTCGGGCGGGTCGGCGAACAGGAAGGAGTCGTGGCCGTGCGGGGAGGAGATCTCCTGGAAGGTGACCGCAGCTCCGGCCCCCCTCAGTTCGCTGGCCATCACCCGGGCGTGTTCCGGGGAGAAGCGCCAGTCGGAGTCGAAGGAGAGCACCAGGAAGGAGGTCTCGCTGCCGGCCAGCTGCCGCTGGATGTGGGCCGGGTCGGAGAACGGGTCGAAGTAGTCCATCACCCGGCCGAGGTAGAGGTAGGTGTTCGCATCGAAGCGGTCGACGAAGGACTGGCCCTGGTAGTGAAGGTAGCTCTCGACCTGGAAGTCGACGTCGAAGCCGTACCGGGGCAGGTCGGCATCCTGGATCCGACGGCCGAACTTCTCCCGCATCGACTGTTCCGAGAGGTAGGTGATGTGACCGATCATCCGGGCCAGGGCGAGGCCCCGGTCCGGTCCGCGCTCGTTCTCGTAGTAGTCGCCGCCGGCGAAGTCCGGGTCCCGCATGATCGCCTCACGGGCGACCGCGGTGAAGGCGATGTTCTGGGCACTGAGCCGGGCCGAGGCGGCGACCAGCACCGCCCCCTTGACCTCGTCGGGATGATCGATCGCCCACTGCAGCGCCTGCATCCCCCCGAGTGAACCGCCGACCGCGGCCAGCAGCCGCTCGATCCCGAGCTCGGCCAGCAGCGCCCGGTGGACGTTGACCAGATCACGCACCTGGACCAGCGGAAAGCGCAGGCCCCACGGCCTGCCGGTCTCCGGGTTGATCGAGGAGGGGCCGGTGGTGCCCTTGCAGCCGCCGAGCACGTTGGCGCAGATCACGAAGAAACGGTCGGTGTCGAGCGGCCGTCCCGGGCCGACGATGTTGTCCCACCAGCCGGGTCGCTTCGGATCGTCACCGGCATGGAGACCGGCGGCATGGGCGTCGCCGGAAAGTGCGTGGCAGATGAAGACCGCGTTGGAACGGTCGGCGTTCAGTTCCCCGTAGGTCTCGTAGGCGACCTCGACCGGGCCGAGCTCGGCGCCGGAAACGAGCCTCAGCGGGCGATCGCCGTCAAAGACGACCGCCCGCCTGAGCTCGACTGTTCCGACGCCGTCGGCCAAGGGTCCCGCCTACTTGGCCTTTTCCAGCGCCTGGTCGATGTCGGCGAGGATGTCCCCGATCGACTCGATCCCGACCGAGAGTCGAACCATGTCCGGGGTGACCCCGGCGCTGTCCAGCTCGGCGTCGTTGAGCTGCGAGTGGGTGGTGGTCGCCGGGTGGATCGCCAGCGACTTGGCGTCACCGATGTTGGCGACGTGGGAGAACATCTCCAGCGAGTCGATGAACTTGCGGCCCGCCTCGCGGCCACCCTCGACCCCGAATGCGACCAGCGCGCTGGCCCCGTTGGGCAGAACCTTCTTGCCGGTCTCGTAGCCGGGGCTGCCTTCGAGTCCCGGGTAGGAAACCCAGGTCACGCCCGCGTGATCCTTGAGATGTTTCGCCACGGCGAGAGCGTTCTCGGAGTGACGCTCCATCCGGAGCGGCAGGGTCTGGATCCCCTGCAGCAGCAGGAAGGCGTTGAACGGGGAGAGCGCCGCACCCATGTTGCGAAGCAGCACGGTGCGGACCCGGCCGATGTAGGCCGCCGGGCCGAGCGCGTCGCTCCAGACCACCCCGTGGTAGGACGGGTCGGGCTGGGTGAGACCGGGGAAACGGTCAGCGTGGGCGGGCCAGTCGAAGCTGCCGGCATCCACGATCAGGCCGCCGAGCGTGGTTCCGAAACCGCCGATGAACTTGGTCGCCGAGTGAACCGCGATGTCGGCCCCGAGACCGAACACATCGGCCAGCACCGGGGTGCCGACCGTGTTGTCGATCACCAGCGGCAGACCCTCGGCGTGGGCGGCGTTGGCCCAGGCTTCGACGTCGAGCACGTTCAGCCGCGGGTTGCCGATCGTCTCGCCGAAAACCAGACGGGTCTTCTCGTCGACCAGTCCGGCCAGTTCCTCCGGCCTGTCCGGGTCGGCGAAGCGGACCTCGATCCCGTACTGCGGCAGGGTGTGGGCGAACAGGTTGTAGGTGCCGCCGTAGATGGTCGAGGTGGAGACGATGTTGTCACCGGACCTGGCGACGTTCAGCACCGAGTAGGTGACTGCGGCCTGGCCCGAGGCGAGCGCCAGTGCTGCGACCCCTCCCTGAAGGGCGGCGATCCGTTCCTCCAGCACGTTCCAGGTCGGGTTCATGATCCGGGTGTAGATGTTGCCCGGCTCGGCCAGGGCAAAAAGATCCTGGGCGTGCTGGGCGTCGTCGAACTCGAAGGCGACGGTCTGGTAGATCGGCACCGCCAGGGCGTTGGTCGCCGGATCGGGCGCGTGCCCCGCCCGGATCGCGTTGGTTGCAGCTCCGAAACTCTTCTCTTCTGCGCTCATCTGTCTCCTTTTCTGATCTCAGCGCCGTCGCCCTGAGTCTTTCACTCGTCCGGCCGCCGCCGCCGTTTCACCCGAAGGCAGGTCGGCGGAAAACAAACCTCTGAAAACGGATAGGAATACTAGGGTATTTACCGGTTCGAGGTCAGAGGAGTAACCGCGGTCAGTGGAATTAGGCTGACCAAAGGAAAAACGGGCGGCCAAACTCCGGGTCGGGAGCGTAGGATGAACATCCGTGAGAGCCCTCGTCCATTCACCTGTCACGGTCGCGGAGTCATCCGATGCTTGAGTACTGGCGCTCCAGCATCGGCAAGAAGCAGATCGTGGCGATCACCGGCGCGATTCTGGTCACCTACCTGCTGCTGCACATGCTCGGCAACCTCGGGGCGATCTTCGGTCCCGGATCCGCCGGGCACGAGGCCCGGATCGACTGGTACGCGGCCTGGCTCAGGGACATGGGGGAGCCGCTCTTTCCCTGGTCCTTCCTGCTCTGGGTGGTTCGCATCGGTCTCTTCATCGCCCTGGTGATCCACGTCACCGGCATCGTGCAGCTGACCAGACGCAACCGGGCCGCCCGTCCGGCCGGACACCCTGCGGCCCGGATCGGACGTTCCTGGGAGGCCGGGTTCATGCTGGTCAGCGGGCTGGTCATCCTCGCCTTCCTGATCTTCCACATCCTCCAGTTCACGACCCTGACGATCGACGTGACCCCGCTGGAGGAAGGAGCGGTCTACGCCAACGCCTATTTCGCCTTCCAGAAGTGGTACTTCGTCGCGATCTACATCACCGCGGTACTGATCGTCGGCATTCATCTCCGCCACGGCATCTGGTCGCTGCTCCAGACCCTCGGTCTCGACAATCCGGGCCGTAATCCCCGCAACCGGGCGACCGGACTGGCGCTCTCGCTGATCATCGTGGTCGGCTTCGTGCTGATCCCGACCCTGTTCGCCACCGGTGCGCTGCCCGCCCCCCATTCCCCTGCCGGCCTGATCCCGGGAGGTGCCGGATGACCCCGCTCGACCCAAAGATCCCCGAAGGCCCGATCGAGGACAAGTGGCAGACGTGGCTCGACGGCCACAAGATGATCGGGCCGAACAACCGCCCGTCCCGCAAGGTGATCGTGATCGGCACCGGCCTCGCCGGGGCCTCGGCCGCCGCCTCGATCGCCGGTCTCGGCTACCAGGTCAAGAGCTTCTGCTTCCAGGACAGTCCCCGCCGGGCCCACTCGATCGCCGCCCAGGGCGGGATCAACGCGGCCAAGGACTACAAGAACGAGGGCGACACGGTCCGTCGTCTCTTCGTCGACACGGTCAAGGGCGGCGACTTCCGCTCCCGCGAGGCGAACACCTGGCGGCTGGCCCAGATCTCGGAGAACATCATCGACCAGGCGGTCGCCCAGGGGGTGCCGTTCAACCGTGAGTACGGCGGTCATCTCGCCACCCGCTCCTTCGGCGGGGTGCTGGTCCAGCGGACCTTCTACTCGCGCGGTCAGACCGGACAGCAGCTGCTGCTCGGTGCCTATCAGGCCCTGGAGCAGCAGGTCGCCGCCGGCAGGGCCACCGTCTACAACCGGCACGAGATGCTGGACATCGTCGAGGTGGACGGTCACGCCCGCGGGGTGATCGTCCGCAACCTGGTCACCGGCGAGATCGAACGTCACGCCGCCGACGCGGTGATCCTCGCCTCCGGCGGGTACGTGAACGTGTTCTACCTCTCGACCAACGCGATGGGCTCGAACGTCACCGCCACCTGGCGGGCCCACAAACACGGCGCCCTGTTCGCCAACCCCTGTTACACCCAGATCCACCCGACCTGCATCCCGCAGACCGGCGACTACCAGTCGAAGCTCACCCTGATGAGCGAGTCGCTCAGAAACGACGGCCGGGTCTGGGTGCCGAGGAAGGCCGGCGATGAACGCCCGCCCGCCGACATCCCCCATGCCGAGCGGTACTACTTCCTCGAGGAGCGCTACCCGGCCTACGGCAACCTCGTTCCCCGCGACGTCGCCTCCCGGGCTGCGAAAACGGTCTGCGATGACGGCCTCGGGGTCGGTGGCACCGGCCGCGGCGTCTTTCTCGATTTCCACGATGCGATCGAGCGCCAGGGCCACGATGCGATCGAGGGTCGTTACGGCAACCTGTTCGAGATGTACCACCGGATCACCGGCGACAACCCGTACGAGACTCCGATGATGATCTACCCGGCGCCGCACTACGCGATGGGCGGACTCTGGGTGGACTACGAACTGCAGACCACGATCCCCGGCCTGTTCGCGATCGGGGAAGCGAACTTCTCCGATCACGGGGCCAACCGGCTCGGGGCGAGCGCGATGATGCAGTGCCTCGCCGACGGCTACTTCATCATTCCCCGCACGGTCACCAACTACATGGCCCACCGCGGTCAGGACGAGCTCTCCACCGCCGACTCCGCCTTCGATCGGGCCCAGGACCGGGTCGAGAGCCACATCTCCTCGCTGATGGACGTCGGTGGCTCGACCGCCGCCCAGGTCTTCCACCGGGAGATGGGTCACGTGATGCTGGACAAGTGCGGCATGGCCAGAAACGCGGAGGGTCTGACCGAGGCGCTGGCCGAGGTCAAGCGGATCAAGGGCGAGTTCTGGTCCGATCTGCGGGTCGATCCGGGCGACAAAGAGTTCAACCAGAGCCTCGAGTATGCCAACCGGGTTTCCGACTTCCTCGAACTGGCCGAACTGATGTGCCACGACGCGCTCCGGCGCGACGAGTCCTGCGGCTGCCACTTCCGTGAGGAGCATGAAACCGAGGACGGGGAGGCGCTGCGGAATGACGAGGATTTCGCCGTCGCGACCGCCTGGCAGTACGGTGAGGACGGGTCCGATCCGATCCCGCATGATGAGCAACTGACCTTCGAGAACATCAAGCTGGCGACAAGGAGCTACAAGTGAAGTTCACGCTCGAGATCTGGCGGCAGTTCGACGGTGAGGACGAGGGCCACTACGAGACCTTCAAGGTCGCGGACGTCGATCCGGACGCCTCCCTGCTGGAGCTGCTCGACACCCTGAACGAACGCCTCAGCACCGAGAAGAAGCGCACCATCGCCTTTGACTCGGACTGCCGCGAGGGCATCTGCGGCACCTGTTCGCTGGTCATCAACGGCACCCCGCACGGCCCGCACCGGGTGACCTCCTGCCAGGTCTACATGCGGGACTTCCGTGACGGTCAGACGATCCAGATCGAGCCGTGGCGGGCCAGCACCTTCCCGGTGATCCGGGATCTCGCGGTTGACCGCGGAGCGCTCGACCGGGTGATCCAGGCCGGTGGCTACATCCCCACCCAGACCGCCCCCCAGCCCGATCCCAACGCCAGCCCGATCGCCCCGGAGCTGCAGGCGCAGGTGATGGACGCCGCGATCTGCATCGGCTGCGGTGCCTGCGTGGCGGCCTGCCCGAACGGTGCGGCGATGCTGTTCACCGGGGCCAAGGTCACCCACCTCAACCTGCTGCCCCAGGGCCAGCCGGAACGGGAGGACCGGGTGATCGGCATGGTCGAGCAGATGGACCAGGAAGGCTTCGGCGGCTGCACCAACTACGGCGAGTGCGCCCGGGTCTGCCCGCAGGAGATCACGATCGACGTGATCGGCAACCTGAACCGGGAGTACCGCCAGGCCAAGAGCCACAGGAAGCCGAAGCACCCAAAGGAAATGACCACCCTCTAACGAGTATCGGGAAACAGGCGAGGCTCTGGCCTCCGCTCGCCAGAGCCCCGGTGGGGGGAGAGTTTCGGCACCCCCACCCTTGAGGAGTCGAGATGGTGGACGCGACCGACCGGGAAATCAACGCATACCGGAATGGTATGCTCGGCGGGATGCCTCAGGTTGCTATCCGCATATCGAAGGAGGAGATGGACCTTCTGGATCGGCTCGTAGCCGAGGGTCGATTCGGGTCGAGGGCTGAAGCCGTACGTGAGGGTCTGGCGGTCCTGGCCCGGGAGATCGAAAACCGGAGCATCGCCGACTCTTACAGGGATGCCTACGAGCGGCGGCCGCCCGATGACTGGTTCGCCGAAGCGTCCGGAGAGTTGCTCGACGAGCGGCTTTCCCGGAGTAGCGATCAGCAGGATGAGCCTTGATTCACCGTGGAGGCATCTACGACGTCGAGTTCCCTCGTGCCGGGCCGCACCCGGGAGTAGTGGTAACCCGCGAAGATGCAATCCCGGTTCTGGCGTCGGTGACGATTGCGCTCGTGACTTCGACGAACCGGGGTCACCCCGCCGAAGTGTCACTTGACGAAAGCGGCCTCGATCTCCGCCCCGGGTCGGTTGTCAACTGCGACGACCTGGCGACCTTGCCGAAACGCCTGCTCGGGCGAACTCGTGGCTATCTCGGCCCGGAGAAGCTCCGCGAACTCGACCGGGCACTCACCGTCGCCCTCGGCCTCGATTGAACCGAATGGAGTGATGCTCAAGCCGGATCCGGGCGAGATGGCAGCTATGGAGCCGTTCTGGATCGCGCTGGTCCGATGAAGGGTTGCGCGATGCGCGAGACCACAAGCCCTCAAGGCCGACGGTCAGCTACTGCCGGGAGGCGCTTTCGAGTCTCTGGATCCTCGACCCGGCGATGTCGGCGGACGGGCGCTTCGCGGTTTCCGGACCGGATTCGATTCAGCTGTCGGTGAGGGCGGCGATGTCTTCGCGGTCGATTCGACGGCCCCGGGCGGCCTTCATCCGGATCAGGTCTTCCAGTCCGACCACCGGGACGGTGATCTCGCCAAGCTGTACCTCCAGCACGGAATCACGCAGCTCACTGAAGCTGCGCCCGCCGGGGACCACGTGCATGACGTCGATGCCGCCAGCCCGGGTTTCGAACTGCCAGATGGTTGCTCGCGGCAACATCGAAGCCGTGATCGGCTCATCCTCGTGACCGGGGTTCAGCACTCTTGCCCCCAGACCGTTCAGGGCATCCGCGAGCCGTTCGAGGTTTGTGGGGTCGGGGTCGGGAATCAAATCGGCATCGTTGGTCATCCGGACGTGACCGTGGGCCTGCACCGCGATCCCCCCGATCAGGACGTAGTCCACCCCGTGCGTCGCGAGTCCCCGGAAGATCTCGGAGGCATCGAGAATCGGGAGTGGACCGCCCGTCATTCGGGCTGCTTCGCCTTCCGGCCTGCCGCCGCGAACTCGCCGGCCATCCGGTTCCAGGAGACCGCGCGGCCAAGTCGTTCCTCGGGCGAAAGCGCTGCCATGGCCTTTCGGTGGAGCGGATCGTAGTCCCTTCTGGCCGGACGGGCCCGCAGTTCCAGTTCCTCCCCCATCACCAGGAACAGCCGTTCAAGGGTCTCGACCGACGGCGAAACCTCACCCTTTTCCAGGCGGCTGATCGCCGATTGGCGGGTCCCTGCCCGAAAGGCAAGCTGAGCCTGACTCAAGCCATTTCGCCGCCTGGTAGCCCTGATCAGTTCACCGGCATCCACATCTCGATTATATCGGATCCGTGATGGCTGGCTTGATCCCCGGATGTCTTAGCCTGGATCCACCGAAATCCGTGGATGCCGGGGTGTTCACGGCCAAGCCAGACGGAAATCGGTGTGCAGCTCGGGGTGAACCCCTCGCAAGCACCGATTTTCGTGTGGCGCCGTGCCGTGGGCGCCCCGGCGCCGCGCAGATCGGTGGATACAGGCTTAGGGCCGGACTAGTTCGCGATTCTGGCCAGACCCTCTGAATCGAGGATGCGGATCCAGCGGCGGCCGGGTTCGACCAGGCCCTGCTTTTTCCAGATCGACAGGGTTCGGCTGACCGTCTCCGGTGCGGAGCCGACCATGCCGGCAAGATCCTCGCGGGTTAGCGGAACCTGAAGCAGGATCCCGGTGCCGTCGGCTTCGCCGACCTGCCTCACCAGAAGCTCGAGGGCTGCTGCCAGCCGCTGCTCAACCCGGTCGGTCGAAAGCCGGTGAATCGCCTCCTGGGCGGCGGCCAACCGACCGGATACCGCCTCCAGGGTGGCCACCGCCACCTCTGGATGATCCTTGAGAATCAGGTCTATCGAGCGGGCCTCGAACAGCAGCAGGCAGGTGGGGGTCAGTGCCCATCCGCTTTCGGCGTACCGGGACTGACCGAGGGCGGGCAGCGCACCGAGGAAGTCCCCGGGAGCGAGCACATCGGTCAAAACCTCCTTGCCCTCGGTGCTCACCCGGGTCAGCTTCGCCACCCCGATTGCGACGATGAACAGCCGTTCGGCCCGGTCACCGGCGTGGTAGATCGGTTCTCCCTCAGCGAAGTTGACCGCCCGGCAGAGTCCGTTCACCTCATCCAAAGCGGTCGGGCCGAGCCCGGCGAACATCGGGGAGTCCCCCAACACCCGAACCCGCACGTCTGCCGAGCAGGCATGCGGATTCGGGTCCGGAACTCGGAGCGGGCTGGGACCGCCACCGCCGGAAGGTGACGCTACGGGGCCATCGGACACATGGCCGAGTCTAGCCCTGAAGCACCGGCTTCAGTGAGATTCCGGTTTCGTCCGAAGAGTTCGTCTCGTCAACCGTCACTTTCGCCCGGAGCAGCCGCATCGCGTTGAGGATCACCACGACCACGCTGATCTGGTGGACGAACATTCCACCCGCCATCTGGACCTCACCGACCATCACCCCGGCCAGCAGGGTGACCACGGTGGCGAGGGCGACGCCGACGTTCTGACGCAGGTTCCGGACGGTCAGTCTGGACAGCTTGATCGCCTCCACGATCTTCGGCAGGTGATCCGAGACCAGGGCGATGTCGGCCGTTTCGATCGCGACGTCGGTGCCGCCCAGACCCATCGCAACGCCGACATCGGAGGCGACCAGGGCGGGGGCGTCGTTGACCCCGTCACCGACCATGGCGACCACCTGGCCGTCGGCCTGCATCGAGCGGATCAACTCCAGCTTCTGGTCCGGCAGGAGCCCGGCGTGGACCTCGGTGATCCCGACCCGGTCGCCGACCGCCCGGGCAACTCTTTCCGAGTCGCCGGTCAGCATCACGATCCGTTTGACCCCGGCCTTCCGCATCGCGGCTATCGCCGGGGCGGCATCGGGACGGATCTCGTCCGCCACCGCGAGCACGCCGACAACCTTCTCGCCCCGGGCAACCAGCATCGCGGTCCGACCGATCGCGGTCATCCGTTCGATCCGGTCGGCTGCCGTCTCCGGCACCTCGATCCCGGACTCGTCCATCAGCCGCAGGGTTCCGACCATCACCCGGTCACCGTCGACCGAGGCTTCGACGCCACGCCCGACATGGACCTCGAACTCCTCCGGCGCGGCCGGGACCTCCAGGCCACGCTTGTCGGCGGCGGTGAGGATCGCGGTCCCCAGCGGATGTTCGGAGCCGGCTTCCGCTGCAGCCGCCCAACCGAGAATGTCGTTTTCCGTACTGGCCGGATCGATCACCGCGATCTCCTCCAGCACCGGGCGGCCCCGGGTCAGGGTTCCGGTCTTGTCGAGTGCGATCGCATCGACCTTGCCGGCAGCCTCCAGGTGCTCACCACCCTTGATCAGGACGCCACGCCGGGCGGCCCGGCCGATCCCGGCCACGATCGAGACCGGCATCGAGATCACCAGGGCGCCGGGGCAAGCGATAACCAGCAGGGTCAGGGCCATCTCGATCCCGCCACCCAGGGCGTAGACCGCGGCCGCGAGGACCACAACCGAAGGGGTGTACCAACTGGCGAAACGCTCCATCATCCGTTGGGCGGGGGCCTTCATCTCCTGGGCCTCCTCGACCCGCTGGACGATCCGGCCGAGCGTGGTTTCACTGCCGATCCCGGTTGCCCGCACGGTCACGGTTCCCTCGGTCAGCACGGTTCCGGCGAAGACGCCGTCGTCGAGACCGACCGACCGCGGCATGGACTCACCGGTGATGCCACTCTCATCGATCGCGGCGATCCCGTCGGTGATCACGCCATCAACACTGATCTTGCCGCCGGGCTTGACCAGGACCGACTCACCGGGTTCCACCTCGGTCGGCCCGACCTCGACCTGCTGTCCGTCCCGGATCACGGTCGCCGTATCCGGCACCAGGGCCAGCATCTCGGTCAACGCACCGCGGGTGCGGGAGAGGGTCATCGCTTCCAGCATCGCCCCGAAGGTGAAGAGGAAGGTGACGGCGGCGGCCTCCCAGTACTCGCCGATCACGATTGCGCCGAGGACGGCGATCGTGACCAGAAGTTCAATCCCGATCTGGCGGTATCCGAGTGCGGTCAGGGCTCGGACCGCGATGCCGGTTCCGGCGACCGCGGTGGCGGCCAGCATCAAAGCGGACCAGGTGGTCTCGTTTCCGGACTTGCCGATTGAGAGAGCGACCGCGAACAGGATCGCGGCCACCCCGGTGAGGGCGGCCCGGCGGACAGCTGGCTGACGCCACCTGTCTCTCAGGCCACCCCATCCTGTCTGGATGACGTCCATCAGAAGGCCCTCGCTTCCGCCTTGTAGCCCGCTTCCTTCACGGCCCCGACCAGATCCTCGACGCTGGTTTTGGTCCGGTCGTGACCGACCTCGATCCGGCCGGTTGCGAAGTGAACCTTCGCCTCCTCGACCCCGTCCAGGCGATTCAGCTTGTTCTCGATCTTGGCGACGCAGGAAGGGCAGGTGAACTCATCGCTGCGAAGGACGGTTCTCTTTACGGTTTCTTGACTCATTTCGACCTCCCGGCCGGTTCGTTTTCCGCCCCTGATCCGGGGCACACTCGAACCGTAGGTCGCCCCGGTCGGGCGAACCATGATCTGCATCAGGGAGCGGGTCCGGGCGGATTCCGTTCCGGCCGCGATCAGGCCTCAGTCGTCGTCATCCTTGTGATGCTCATCGTCACTGTGATGGTCATTCTCGGGATGGTCATCATCCTTGTGGTGTTCGTCGTCACCGTGTTGATCGGATGGGCCGTTGGAGCCGGGGAGCTTGGACGCCTGATCCGGGCGGGGGTTGGTTGCGGCCGGTTTCGGGGCAACCGTACGGCCCGGGGCGCCGACGGCCGGTTCAAGGGCACTGCCGGCGGAAACCGGTTCGCCCGCAAGCCCCACCGGCTGGCGAATCAGATTTGCCGCCGCCAGGGCGATGGCCACGGCGAGGACTATCCCGACGAGGCCGAGCAGAATCCAGCGCAGGGCGCTCCAGTCGCCTGACCCGGGTTCTTCCGGTTCGCTCATCGGTCCAAGGGTAGGGACCGGTTGGTTATGAGCAGGCAAAGTTCCGCGATCCGGCCGGATCTCATCGGGAGTCCGCCTTTGAGAACTCGACAGTTGCCGTAGTGGCTCCGCCATCACCGGGTCCGAGGGTCACGGTGGCTCCCCACTGGGAGGCCAGCTCCCGGGCGATCGCGAGGCCAAGCCCGGTACCTTCGTTTCCCTGCTTTCCGGCCCGACCCCTGGTGAACCGTTCGAACACCAGATCCGCCTCGGCCGGATCGACGCCCGCTCCCCGATCGGTGATCAGAATCCGGTGCGGCTTCACTTCGATCCCGATCTCGCTGCCTGCCGGGGAGTAGTTCACCGCGTTCTCGAGCAGGACATCGAGGACCCGGTCGAGGTCGGCGGGCGCCCCGAAAACCGGCTCGATGTCATCACGGTCGATTCCGGTGAGCTCGATCTCGTGCTCTCCCGCGGCGTCAGCCCAGCGGTCGCGGGCGGCGGCCGCGAGCTCGGCCAGATCGAGATCCGTGCCGGGACGGTCGATCTCCCCCGCCCGGCTGAGAATGAGCAGTTCCTCGACCATCACCGCGAGTCGATCGATTTCCCGCAGGGCGGCTTCGAGTTCCTCCCGGTTGGAGGGGTCGGCTGCCTCGTCGCTCAGGCCCTCGATCCTCAGGCGCAAACCGGTCAGCGGGGTCCGCAGCTGATGCGATGCGTTAGCCACAAAATCGTTCTGGCTGCGGAGCAGCCGGTCCACCCGGGCGGTCATCTCGTTGAAGGAGCGGGCCAGCGAGCGTTGTTCCTTGCTGCCGGTCACTTCGGCCTCGGTTTCGGTTCCGCCGGTGGCGAACCTGCGGGCGGAGGCCTCCAGCCGTCGAATCGGCTTGGAGATCCGGTCGGCAAGAGCAGCCGCCACGATCATCGCGAAAGCAAGGACGAGAACTGCGAGCAGGGCGAGGCCGAGTTGGGCCCTGCGCACCGCCGAGTTCACGGCATCGACGCTCTGGGTGATCCTGACCGCCCCGACCACCCGGTCTCCCGTGAAGATCGGATCGGAGGTGGCGAGGACCTTCGTCTCGAGGGTCCGACTGGACCGCTCCCGCTGGGTGCTCTCTCCCCGGAGTGCCGCCGCGATCTCCGGGCGCGAATCGTAATCCCGTCCTTCGGTTCCGGCGTCACCACTGTCACTGAGAACCGCACCGGTGGCGTCGACGATGATCACCCGTCCCCGGACCGTGCGGGCGGCGATCTCGGTCAGGCGGTCCATGGCGGGCTGGTTCAGCGGGTTGATCAGACCACTCGCCCCGGTGGCCACAATCGCCGCCTGGCTGTGGGCCTGGCTGCGAACCTCATCGGTGACCCGGTCGCCAAAGGCGAAAGCCAGCGGCAGGCCGAGCGCGATCAGCGCCAACAGGAGGATGTAGGAGACGGCGGCGAGGAGGAGGGCTCTAAGGCTTACGGTCGTCCTCCCCCGCTTCGGCGAAGCGGAATCCGACCCCGCGCACGGTGTGGATGTAGCGCGACTCGGTGGCGCTGTCGTGGAGCTTCTTCCGCAGGGCCCTGATGTGAACATCGAGCGTCTTGGTCGAGCCGAACCAGTTGACGTCCCAGACGTCGGCCATGAGGTCTTCCCGGGTAACGACCCGACCGGCGTTTCGGACCAGTTCGGCCAGCAGATCGAACTCCTTGCGGGACAGCTGAAGCTCCTCGCCGGCGAGATGCGCTTTCCTGCCGGGCAGGTCCACCGACAGCTCGAGAATCTCGATCGGGGTTTCTTCATCTCTGGGGGCGACCGCCGAGCGCCGCAGGATCGCCCGGATCCTTGAGATGACCTCACGCGAGCTGAACGGTTTTACGACGTAATCGTCGGCGCCCAACTCCAGTCCCACCACCCGGTCGGTCTCGGTCATCCTCGCGGTCAGCATCAGGATCGGAACGTCGGAGCGACGTCGGATCTCGACACAGATGTCCCTCCCGTCACCGTCCGGGAGGCTCAGGTCGAGCAGGATGAAATCGGGATTGACCCGATCAAACAGCTCAAGGGCCGAGGCTGCCGTCCTTGCGTTGACGGGATCGAAGCCGGCCTTTTTCAGGGATCGGGTGAACGGCTCCGAGATCGAGTCTTCGTCCTCGACGAAAAGGATTCGTGGTCCCGGGCGCTCGGACGACTCCATCGGCCGATCCTACCGCCGGATCTGCCGGTCCCGGAGAAGTTTTGCCAACTCCTAACCCGGAGATTGGCTGCTCCTTGGAGGTCGAAATCCAGAATCAGCGGCAAGCAGTCGGATTTCACAACCCCCGAAGGAGCTGGTCCCGTTGGAAAACCTCAAGACAAAGGGTGCCGTCGCCGCCACCGTGCTGGCACTGGGCGGCCTGGCCGGAGTTGCGCTTGCCTCGAATGATGGCCGATCGAGTACGGACCCCTCGGTCGAAACCAACCGCCAGAGGATCGATCGCCCCGAAGCAACTGGCCCGGACGCCGCCGGGAATGGTGGAGACCGGGAGCACTCCGAGCTTGCGCCAACGGATGAAGGAACCTCCCCGCCCGTGACCTCCTCCAGCGGAGGTTCCGAAGGCGAGGAAGGCCACGATTACGGCGAGCGATCCCGGTCACAGGACGACAACGAATCGGATCACGACGATTCCGACGAGGACCATGATGACGATGACGACTGAGCGGCCCCGGCCGGTACGAAGGCGAAAGCCCTCCCCGCGGGCCGTCATCACCGTTTCCGCCACGATCTTCTTTTCTACCTTCGGGTTTCTGGCCTTTCAGCTGGCCCGGGGTGAGGATCCGGCGCTGGGACCCCGTGCGGTGGCAGGCGGATCGGGAGCGGAAAACGGGCAGGTCACCCGGCCGTCGACCCCTCTCGGGTCGAATCAAACCGGGTCCGAAGACGTCCCCTCGACCCCGGCTCCGGTCGTCACGGAAAGTTCGTGAGGAGCCGTCAGATGGAGCCTTTCGATCGACAGTTCGACGCGATGGGCGTCCGCATCCGGATCATGATCGGCCCCCCGGCCGAGTCCGGACTGCCCTCACCGCGGGAAGCCGGCGAAGGGGCCGAGGAGTTCATTCGGGACTTCGACCGCCGCCTTTCGCGCTTCAGATTGGACAGCGAGCTCACCGCCATGAACAGTGATCCCGGAACCGAGGTGCCTGCTTCCGAACTGTTACGGACCGCGGTCAAGGCCGGGGTGTGGACTGCCCGACAGTCCGGGGGCCTGGTCGATCCCACGCTGCTCGATGAAATCGAGGAATCCGGCTATCGCCGGTCCCGGGCCGGGCTATCCGGGGTCCCGGTGTCCGAGGCGCTGCTTGACGCCCCGGATCGAAAACCGGCAAGCCCCGACGACAGGCAACGGTGGACCGGATTCAAGGTGGACGACGAGCAGGGAGTGATCCGGCGCCCGTCCGGACTCAAGTTCGACACCGGTGGTACCGGAAAGGGACTTGCCGCGGACCTGGTGGCCGGGTCGCTGGCCGGATATTCACGCTTTCTGATCAGCTGCGGCGGAGACATCCGGGTTGGCGGTCGGGAAGCCGAAAGGATGCCCCATGAGGTCCTGGTCCAGCACCCGGTCAGCGGCAGCAGGCCTTACCGGTTGCGGCTCCGATCCGGTGGTGTCGCCACCTCCGGCGTAAACGTCAGATCGTGGCGTCGAGCCGATGGCCGAGCCGTCCACCACCTGCTCGATCCCTCCACCGGCGAATCCTGCTGGTCGGGCCTGATCGGAGCAACCGCCCTCGGCCGAACGGCGCTTGAAGCCGAGACGCTGGCCAAGGCCGCCCTGCTCTCCGGGCCGAAGGGTGCCCGTCGAACACTCTCCCGGCACGGAGGGCTGATCGTTCACGAGGACAACCGGTTCGAGCCGGTTGGTCTGACCCCGGTCGCCGTCCGCATCCCCCGGATGACGCCGCCCCAAGTAAGGGCGGCCGCATGACCGCAATCGAGCAGACGCTCCTGACTCACGGGTGGTGGCTGGCAAGCCGCGCATCAGGGATTCTCGCCCTGGTTCTGGTCACGGTCTCGGTGGCGATCGGGCTGACCATGTCCGGCAAGCTGGCTCGGCGACCGGGGCTGCCTCGACTGCTCACTGCGCTACATGAGCAGACCGCCCTGGCCGGGCTGATCGCGATCGCCGTACATGGGATCACCCTGCTCGGCGATCCCTGGCTCAATCCCGGAGTCAGCGGTCTGCTGATGCCGTTCACCATGGACTACCGGCCGCTGTGGACCGGGCTCGGGGTCGTGGCCGGCCTTCTTGCCCTGGTTCTGGGCCTGAGCTTCTACGTCAGGAAAAGCATCGGCACAAAGCTCTGGCGCAAGGCACACCGGGCGACGATCCTGGTCTACTTCCTGGCCATCGGTCACACCCTCGGGGCTGGCACCGATGCCTCCGCCGGTTGGATGAAGTGGTGGTTGATCGTGACCACCCCGCCGATCGTGATGCTGTTTCTCTACCGGGTCGGCGGGGCACGCTTCCGCCAGAAGAGTTCCCGTCCGACCAGGGCACCCCGGGGTCGAGCCGTGCGACCTGCAGACCCCAGGGTGCCGCGGATTCCCACCGTCCACGGGAGCGAAAGCCGGTGACCGCGGATGGAGTGGTGATCGTCGGTGGCGGACTCGCGGGCCAGGCCTGCGCCCAGACCCTGAGAAAGAACGGCTACGACGGCCGGGTCAGGATGGTCTGTTCCGAACCGAGGGCGCCGTACGACCGGCCGTCACTCTCGAAGGGCTACCTGGCCGGCACCGTGGATGAGACCGGGATCTCGCTGAAGTCGGATCGATGGCATTCCGAGCAGGGGATCGAGCTGCTGCTCGGCAGGGCTGCGGCAGAGCTTCGACCGGAAACAGAGAAGTTGGCCCTCAGCGACGGCTCGGTCCTTGGCTTTGACCGCCTGCTGATCGCCTGTGGTTCCGCGGCCAGGAAGCTGCCGGCGCTGTCGGGCTTTGAGAACGTCCACTCGCTGCGCACCCTGGACGACGCCCGGAGGTTGAGATCCGAGCTCGGCAACGGCAGCCACATCGCGGTCGTCGGGTCGGGATTCATCGGCCAGGAGGTGGCCGCATCCGCCCGCACGCTCGGAGATGACGTCACCATCATCGAAGCGCTGGGCTCACCGCTGGAGGGTGTCCTCGGGGCGGCAGTCGGTCGGGAACTGGGCAACCTGCACACCGATCGCGGATCCTCGCTCCTGACGGGTGCGGTGGTCGAGGGAGCCCGAGGCAACGGTCGGGTCGAGGAGCTGTTGATGGCGGACGGCCGCCGGGTCGCTTGTGACACCGTCGTGGTCGGGATCGGTGCCCGCCCGGCCGCGTCCTGGCTGGCAGGAAGTGGCCTGAATCCCGATGGGGTGATCACCGACCTGTCGGCTCGGACCCCCATTCCGGGGGTCTTCGCGGCCGGGGATGTGGCCTCGACCTTTGATCACCGGACGGGAACCTGGACCCGCTCGGAACACTGGGATTCGGCCGTGCACCAGGGCCGCAACGCGGCCCTCTCGATGCTCGGAAAGACCACGTTGCCACCGCCGCCACCATCGTTCTGGAGCGATCAGTACGACCACCGGATCCAGTATGTCGGCTATGCCGGGATCGCCGACCGGGTCGAGATGGACACCAATCCCGAGCGGGGAAAACTCAGGGTTCGGTACCTGCGTGGAGCGGACCCTGTCGCAGCCCTGGCAGTCGACGACCCACGGATGATCGCGGCTACCCGACGGGAACTCGAAAAAGCCTTCAAGTCCAAGACAACAACGAACGGAACACGATGAATTGCAGAGCAGAAGTCGACGCAAACAGCTGCAGCGGACACGGAGACTGTGTGGCGGCAGCGCCCACAATTTTCCGGCTGGAGGACGAGATCGCCGAGGTGCTGAACGACGGGCCCGAGGACCTGCTGATCAAGGCGGCAGAGTCCTGTCCGGCGGCGGCGATCGCGGTGTTCGATGGTTCCTCGGGGGAGCAGATCTATCCCTGACCCGCAGCCCCACCGGTACCTTCACGCAGCAGTCAAGGTGAGGATTCGGGCTCAAGCTCAGCTCGGAACCGTACCGTGGGCGGAGAGCGTCACTGGTCCGTGATGGCTTTCCAGCGGTTGCGGAGGGACTGCGGATATCACACATCCATGATGTGTAAAACTGGTCTGGCCAGTCTCAACCCGCGAAATCAGGTGGTCCCATGAGTGAAGTCCTTGATCGATCCCAAGCACCGGAGAGCGTGACCGTTGGCGAGATCGTGCGCGACCTGCCGGCGGCGGCCGGGGTGTTCGAAAAGATCGGGATCGAGTTCTGCTGTGGTGGAAACCACACGTTGGCCGAGGCCTGCAAGGAGAAAGGACTCGATCCGGCCACCGTGGCAGTGATGCTTGAGGCGCTGCCCGACCCGGCGAGCGACCCGTCCGGACATGATCTGTCCCGGGCTTCGATCGGCGAGATCTGCGATCACATCGTCGCCGAGCATCACGAGAAGTTCCGCACCGATTCGGCCAAGCTGGCCGAGATCGTCGCGACCGTGGTCCGGGTCCACGGTCCGGACAGTCCCGAGCTGGCCGACCTCGACCGTCTCTTCACCATCATGCGGGCAGACATGCTGGCCCACGCCGAACGCGAGGAGACCGAACTCTTCCCGGCAGCCACCGAGGCCAGCGCCAACGGCACCGCGCTCGATCCGGCGATCCTGGCCGAGCTCGAGGCCGACCATCGGGAAACCGGCGAGGCTCTGGAGGCGATCCGGGAGATCTGCGGCGACTACGACCTTGATCGGGCGTTCTGCGGAACCCACCGGCTGATGCTGATGAACCTCCATGACCTCGAAATGGACACCCACCAGCACGTCCACGAGGAAAACAACATCCTCTTCCCGCTGATCCGGGAGCAACTCACCACGGCTTGAGTCGCCCGCTCGATCCAGGTCTCGGGTCGCCCGCCATCACCAAAAACCACGCAAGAGCCATCGACAGGAGGTCTTTCGGCCTATAGAGCCGAATAACCTCCCCTCGATGGCTTTTTGAGGCTCGTTGAGTCTTGTTTGACACCAGAGTGGATAGAAGTCATACTGCAGGTATGACTCACAGGGTCGGAACAAAGGGGCAGGTCGTGATCCCCAAGGAGATCCGTGACCGGCTCGGAATCCAACCGGGTGACGAGGTGGATTTCCTGGCTGGCGAGTCCGAGGTGACGATTCGCCCGGCCGGCGACGACCCGGCAGAGCGGGCCCGCCGAATTGACTCCTTGATGGGTTCGTGGGGCGACTCACCCGGGGGCGGCACCAAGGATCTGGAGGCCGAACGGTGTCGCGAGCGAGTGCGAGAAGAGGCGAAGTTTCTGAGGCTGACCGGTGGTAGTTCTTGACGCCTGGGCACTGGTTGCCTTTCTCAAACGAGAACCCCCGGCGCCGCTGATCCGGGATGCCTGGCAGCGCGAGGGTGCCGCCATCTCGATCATCAATCTGGGCGAGGTTCTCTATATCCGGTCACGAACTCACGGTGAACGAGATGCTGCCGAGCGCGTGGAACTCGTTCGCGAAGACCTTGAGGTTGTTCCAGCAGACTGGCCCCTCGTCGAGGACGCCACCAGGATCAAATCCGGCGGCGGACTGTCCTTTGCCGACGCATTCTGCGTGGCAACCGCTCGACGTCTGGACGCCGAACTCTGGACCGCCGACCCGGAGATCCTCAACATCGCCCCACGATTCAACTGCCGGACCCGGGATCTTCGATCCTGATCTGCCTCTTCTCCCGCCGGGGCTTTGACCCGCAAGGGGATCGGCGGGAGGTCTCTCGGCCGTATCGACTGAAAAAGCTCCCCTCGACGGCTCTTGGCTTGGCTTCTACAGGCCCATTGAGCGGCCGATGATCTCTTTCATGATCTCGGTGGTGCCGGCGTAGATCCGGGTTACCCGGTTGTCGGCGTAGGCACGGGCGATCGGGTACTCCAGCATGTAGCCGTAGCCACCGTGGAGCTGGACGCACTTGTCGATCACCCGGTCGGCCATCTCGGTGGTCCACCACTTGGCGGCGGCGGCATCCTCGGCCGAAAGCTCACCCTCGTTGTGGGCGGCGACGCAGCGGTCGATGTAGACCGTGGCGATGTCCACCTCGGTCTTGATCTCGGCCATCTCGAACCGGGAGTTCTGGAAGGAGCCGATCGGTTTGCCGAAGGCGGTCCGTTCCTTCACGTAATCGAGCGTCCAGTTCAGCGCCGCCTGGGCTGCCGCGACCGCCGCAACCGCGACCGAGAGTCGCTCCTGCGCCAGGTTGAACACGAGATAACGGAAACCCTCGCCCTCGTTGCCGAGCCGGTTTGCCAGCGGCACCCGCATCTCGTTGAAAAAGAGCTCCGCGGTGTCCTGCGAGTGCATCCCGATCTTCTCCAGGTTGCGGCCCCGCTCAAGCCCCTCGGCGTCCCCCTCGACGATCACGATCGACATCCCGCGGTGTTTCTCGTTCGGGTCCGTCTTGACCGCGGTGATGATCAGATCCGAGTTGATCCCGTTGGTGATGAAGGTCTTGGAGCCGTCAACGATGTAGTCGTCCCCGTCCCGGATCGCCTTGGTTGACATCGAGGCGAGATCGGAACCGATTCCCGGTTCGGTCATCGCCACCGCCGTGATCAGGCTGCCGTCCACGATGCCGGGCATCCAGCGCTGCTTCTGCTCCTCGTTCGTGTAATGCTCGAAGTACGGCAGGCAGACGTCGTTGTGAAGCGAAATTCCGAGGGTCGGCCCGGTGAAACCGGCGTAGGCGCCCTCCTCGATGATCACCTGGTTGAAACGGTAATCCTTGAGGCCGAGTCCGCCGTACTCCTCGTCCACCGACATGCCCAGCATCCCCAGCTCGCCGGCCTTGGCGAACAGTTCCCGGGGGACGATTCCGTCGGTCTCCCACTGCTCGAAGTTGGGCTTGACCTCCCGGGCGAAGAACTGGCGGACGGTCTCACGGAAATCGTTGTGCTCAGCTGCGAAGATCTGGCGGTCCATGCGGTCAACTTTATGGAAGAGGAGCGGTAGATGAGCAAGTCCGGAAGTGCGATCGTGTTTGGAGGAGCCTCCGGGCTGGGTGAGGCCAGTGCCCGGCATCTGGCCGAGGCCGGTTACCGGGTGACCGTTGCCGACCTGAACGAGGAGAAGGGTGCCGCGGTCGCCGCCGGGATCGGCGGGAGTTTCATCACCGCGGACATCACCGAGGAGGAGCCGGTTCAGGCGGCGGTCGAGGCCGCGGCGGCCTCCGCCCCGGACGGCCTGCGGGTTTGCGTCAACTGTGCCGGAATCGGTGCCGCCGGCCGGATCGTCCACGGCAAGGGTGCCGCCCCGCTCGACGGCTACAAGTGGGTGATCAACATCAACCTGCTCGGCACGATCAACGTGCTGCGGCTTGCCGCGAACGCGATGGTGAAAAACGAGCCGGACGCCGCCGACCAGCGCGGGGTCTGCGTCAACACCGCCTCGATCGCCGCCTACGACGGCCAGATCGGCCAGACCGCGTATGCCGCCTCCAAGGGCGGGGTGGTCGGCCTCACCCTGCCCGCCGCCCGGGATCTCGCCCGGCACGGGGTCCGGGTGATGACCATCGCCCCCGGCCTCTTCGACACCCCCCTGCTGGCCCTGCTGCCGGCCCCGGCCCGGATGGAGCTCGGCAAGACGATCCCCTTCCCGTCACGGCTCGGCGATCCGGACGAGTTCGGTGCGCTCGCCCTTCACATCGTCGAGAACACGATGCTGAACGGCGAGGTGATCCGGCTCGACGGGGCGCTGCGCATGGCGCCGAAGTAGGTGCGGGTACGCTCCTGAGCCGTGGATCTCTTCCAGAGCATCATCATCGGTCTGCTCCAGGGCCTGACCGAGTTCCTGCCGATCTCCTCCAGCGGGCACATCCTGATCCTGCCTGCGATCCTCGGCTGGCCCGATCCTGGCGCCGCCTTCACGGCGGTGATCCAGCTCGGAACGGAGGCGGCGGTGCTGATCTACTTCCGCCGCGACCTGTGGGACATCGCCACCACCTGGCTCGCCTCGCTGCGTAACCCCGATCGCCGCAAGGAGCTGAACGCCCGGATGGGTTGGTACCTGATCGCGGCCACGATCCCGATCGGGATTCTCGGGCTCGCCTTCGAAAACCAGATCGAGACCGCCGCCCGGAACCTCTGGCTGGTCGGCAGCACCCTGATCCTGTTCGGCATCGTGCTCGGTATCGCCGACAACGTCGGCTCCCGCCGCAAGGATGTCGGGAATCTCTCCTTCCGTGACGGTGTGCTGATCGGCTTCGCTCAGTCGCTGGCCCTGATCCCGGGGGTCTCGCGGTCCGGGGCGACGATCTCGGCCGGTCTCTTCCTCGGCCTGAACCGGGCCGCCGCCGCCCGCTTCTCCTTCCTGCTGGCGATCCCGGCGGTGGTGATCAGCGGACTGTTTCAGCTTTACGGGATCCTCTCCGGCGAGGAAGCGGTCGGCGAACCGATCATCAACGTGGTGGTCGCCACCCTGGTCTCCTTCGTGGTCGGGTACGCAGTGATCGCCTGGCTGCTCCGTTACCTCTCCAACAACAGCTACGCGATCTTCGTCGGCTACCGGCTGCTGCTCGGGGCCGGGGTCCTGACCCTCACCGCGGCCGGTCTGATCTCGGTCTGATCGCACCCGACACCCCGGCCAAAGGCACAACATCGTTCTGGAGCCGATTGTGGCGGCCATGTGGCCCAAATCGGCTCCAGAAGGAGTTGAACGGAGTCCTGCCATGTTCTGGAGCCGATTGTGGAGTCTATGTCGCCTAAATCGGCTCCAGAACGGAGGAGGGGGTTTCAGATTGCGGTCAGGGCCATCTCGAGTACCAGCCAGATGACCACCATCACCACGGTCGGGATCGTGACGAAGGTGACCGCGAACGGGATCGGGAGTGCTCCGACGATGCGTGAGCGGGGCGCGATCGCCACGTGGATCAGCCCGATCGCGAGCACCGGCAGGAAGAGGCTGATCGCGAATGGGCCGGAGCTTTCGTCGATCGCACCGATCAGGAAGCCGGTGGCGAAGGCCAGGACCAGGAACAGCAGCGCGAAGAGCAGATGCCCGAGCTGACGTTCCACATAAGGGCCGAACAGCCACAGACCGTAAACGGCCAGCAGCAGCTGAAAGACGTTCAGATGGGGGATCCGGCCGGCCGCCCCGAGGATCAGGCTGACCGCGATCAGGGCGAGCGTGATCCAGACCGGCCCCCTGGCCTCGAGTGTGTCGCGGAGCGGGATCACGCCGCGGTTTGGCTCAGGGATGCCCGCAGGGCGCTCTCGTCGGCGTGGTAGGAGCTGCGGACCAGCGGGCCGGCCGCAACCGACTCGAAGCCGATCGCGTAGGCCGCTTCCTCCAGGGCCTTGAACTCGTCCGGATGCCAGTAGCGGACCACCGGGAGATGATTGATCGTCGGGCGCAGGTACTGGCCGACGGTGAGGATCTGAACCCCGTGTTCCCGCAGGATCCCGAAGGTCTCGACCAGCTCGTCGAACTCCTCGCCGAGACCGACCATCAGGCCGGACTTGGTGAAGACTTCGCCCTCACCCATCTCCCGGGCCAACCTCAGTACCCGGGCGGACCGGAGGAACTTCGAGCCCCGACGGGCCTTCGGGTAAAGCCGCGGCACGGTCTCCACGTTGTGGTTGAAGACGTCGGGACGTTCGGCCAGCACCCGGGCCAACGGCATCTCCTGACCGCGGAAGTCAGGGGTGAGGATCTCCACCTTGCAGCCGGGGGCCCGCATCCGGATTGAACGGATCACCCCGACGAAGGCGGAGGCGCCGTAATCCGGCAGGTCGTCCCGGTCGACCGAGGTGACCACCGCGTGCTTGAGGCCGAGCTGCCGCACCTGGTTTGCCACCTTCAGCGGTTCCAGCGGATCGTGAAAACTCGGTTTGCCGGTCTGCACGTTGCAGAAGCCGCAGCGGCGGGTGCAGACATCCCCGAGGATCATGAAGGTCGCGGTCCCCCGCTCCCAGCACTCCCCGATGTTCGGGCAGTTCGCCTCCTCGCAGACCGTGTTCAGCCCGTCCTCGCCGATCATCGCCTTGATCTCCCGGTACTGCGGCCCGCCCGGGGGCGGCACCTTCAGCCAGGCGGGTTTACGGGAACGGAACGGGATCGTGCCGTCGGTGGAGATGTCGGCCCCGCCCGGGTTGGCCCGGGACCGGGTGACGTGAATCCGGTCGGCGGCTCCGGCGGCGCGGTCTGGCTGCTGGTCGGAGGGCGAAGGGATCGTGGTACTCATTGCTTTGGCTAAGGCTACGCCTTCCCGCCCGCCGTCGATGCCTCCGGCCTCAGCCAGCAGGAGCGAGGCCGAGCATGACTGGATCGACCGGTTCGAGATCCCGGCCGAGCAGTTCGGCCAGTTCCTCGGCGACCGCGATCCCAAGCCCCTCCGGTCCCGGCACCGTGCGGTAGGCGGTCCCCGGTCCGGAACGATCCCCGGCCGCCTTCGAGGAGTCGGTCACCTGCTCGGCGATCGAGGTCACCGCGCAGTGTTCGATTCCGCAGGAGTTGATCCACCCGAACGGGGTGAGGTCGCCATCGACATTGATCGCGAGCCCGTGGCTGGAGACCCCGCGGCTGACCCGCAGGCCGATCGAGCCGATCTTCCGGATCCGGCCGGAGGCGACGCCGGCGGCGGTGGAGGCCGCCGTCGCCCCGACCGGCAGGGGACCGTCCCGATCGACCCAGAGACCGGTCAGCCCCTCGATCCGTCCCGCCGCCACCCGCCATCTCCCGAGGGCCCGGACCATCGCGGTCTCGAGCACTTCGACAAACCAGGCCACCTCGACCTGGCCTGCTTTCCCCCGCCGCCGGGAGATACCGCGCAGATCGACGATCGGGTAGGCCACCAGCTGACCGGGTCCGTGATAGGTCACCTTGCCGCCCCGCGGGGTCGGCTCAACCGCGATCCCGTGGTCTTCGTAGAACCCCCGGTCGTGGAGCAGATCGCCCGGTTCGGTCCGGCGGCCGAGCGTGAGCACCGGGGAGTGTTCGAGTAGAAGCAGCAGATCACCGATCTCCCCCCGTTGCCGCAGACTCACCAGGCGCTCCTGGGCTGCCAGGATCTCCTCGTAGGGACGTTGACCGAGCCAGGCCAGCCCGAGTTCCGGCAGTTCCCCGAAGGCCTTCATACTCAGGTTCCTGAGTCGGGCCCGATCATCCGGTCAGTTCCTCCGGGCGTTCCAGCTTCTCGCCGATCGCGGCAAGCAGCCGGGCGGCTTCCCCGCCGTGCAGGGCGCGGTGGTCGCAGGAGAGGTTCAACTCCATCACCCGCCCCGGCACGATCCGCCCGGCCTCGACCACCGGTCGATCGCTCACCTTCCCGACCGAAAGTTTGGCCGACTGGCCGGGGTCCACCACCGGCATCGAACCGGTGACCCCGAACATCCCCAGGTTGGAGATCGCGAAGGTGGCCCCGGACCGTTCCGGGGGAGTCAGTTCGCCGCTGCGGGCGCGGGCGGCGAGACGGCGGGCTTCGGCGGCGATCCCGTTCAGGTCGCGCCGGTCGGCCTCGGTGATCACCGGGGTGAGGGAACCGTCCTCGGTGTCGACCGCCAGCCCGAGATTGATCCGGTCGTGGAGCTGGAGGTTGCCGTCGCGGTAGCTGCTGTTGGCCCGGGGATGCTCGGCCAGGGCAAGCGCAGTCGCGCGAATCACCAGGTCGGTCACGGTCGGAGCCGGATCCTCGCCTCCGGTGGCCTTGAGTCTCGTCCGCAGGGTTTCCGCAGCGTCCATCCGGACCTGGAGCTGAAGGTAGATGTGGGGGATCGTCGCCTTCGATTCGGCGATCCGCCGGGAGACCTTCTGGCGGGCCCGGGAGTACTCGATCAGTTGTCCCTCGCCCTTCTTGCCGCCCGTCGCGGGGAGGTCCGGGGAGGATTCCGGGGAGGCGGGGATGGCGGACCGGGGGGTGTCACCTAGTGATTCGTTCAAACCGGTACGGACGATAGGGCCAAAGCCGATTCGGGGAAGTCAGGCAAGCAGGCCGGGCTCCTCCAGCCCCGCCTTGATCGTGGCGAGGAACAGGGCTCCGTCGGCGCCGTAGAGGATGCGGTGATCGCAGGACAGGGAGAGCTCCATCAGCTTGCCGGGCACCAGTTCGTCGTTCTCGACCACCGGCCGATCGGCGATCCCGCCGACCGCGAGGATCCCGGCCTGACCGGGGTTGATCACCGCGTCGAAACCGCTGACCCCGAACATCCCCAGGTTGGAGACGGTGAAGGTTCCGCCGGAAAGCTCGGGTGGGGTGATCTCGCCGGAGCGGACCCGTTCGGCCAGCCGACGGCTCTCCGCGGCGATCCCGTGAAGGTCCCGGCGGTCGGCGTCGCTGATCACGGGCACGATCAAGGCGCCTTCCGTAGCCACCGCAATCCCGATGTTGATCCGGGAGTAGAGGCGGAAGGTTCCGTCCTCGTAGGCCCCGTTGGCCCGTGGATGGAGCTCCAGTGCCCGGGCCGCCGCCTTGAGCACGAAGTCGTTGTAGGAAGGGACGGCGAGGTCCTCGGCACCCGGCTCGGCCTTGAATGCCTCCCGGACCGCCACGGCCCGTCGCATGTCGACCTCGGTTCTGAGCACAAAGTGGGGGACGGTCGCCTTCGATTCCGACATCCGCCGGGCGATCGTCTGCTGGGTCCGGGTGAGGGCCACGGTCTCGATCTCGCCCCGGCCACCTTCCACCGCTGCCGTCTCCCTGGTCCTTCCGGCGACGGGAGCCCGTTCCACATCCACCCTGATGATCCGCCCGCCTGGCCCCGAACCACGCAGTGACCCAAGGTCAACTCCCCGGTCCAAAGCAATCCGCCGGGCCAAAGGCGAGGCTTTGACCCGCTCCCCGGTGGTGCTCAAAGGGGGGCCCGTTGAAGATTCCGGCGGCCGGCTATCGAATGATTCCGCAGACGCGGAATCATTCTCACCGGGAGTTCCGCCGGAACCTCCAACGGCCCCCCTCCCGTCGCCGGTCAGCTCAACTGCGGTTGCAGCGGGGGCCGGGGAGGGTTCCCCGGGAACTCCCGGCCGAGCGGAGCGAGGGCGGCCCGGGGAATCCTCACCGGCCCCCGCCCCACCACCAGTATCGGAACCACCAGCCTCACCAACCGTGGCGATCGGGGTGCCGATCGGCAGGGTCGTCTCCGGGCCGACGATGATCTTCAGGGTGCCGGCCGCGTCGGCCTCGTAGACCATGCTGGCCTTGTCGGTCTCGATCTCGACCAGCTCGTCCCCGATCGCGATCTCGTCCCCGTCCTCTTTCAGCCAGGCGATCACCGTCCCTTCCTCCATCGAGTCGGTCAGCCGTGGCATCACGATGTCGGTCATCTCGGGCCGCCCGTTCCCTCTCGGGGCAGACCTCCCTCGGTCGCCGCGAGCACCGCCTCGATCACGTTCTCGGCGTGAGGGATCGCGGCCTGCTCCATCCGGCGGGAGTAAGGCATCGGCACGTCGGCCCCGGTGACCCGCTGGATCGGGGCGTCGAGGTAGTCGAATCCCTGCTCCGCGATCAGGGCCGAGAGGTTCGCCCCGACCCCGCCGTGGGGCCAGCCTTCCTCGACGATCACCGCCCGGCTGGTTTTCTTCACCGAGTCGAGAATGGTGTCCAGGTCGAGCGGCCTCAGGGTCCGGGGGTCGATCACCTCGGCGCTGATCCCGTGTTCGGTCTGAAGTCGATCCGCGGCCTCCTGGGCGACGTGAGCCATCTTCAGGATCCCGACGATGGTCACGTCGGATCCCTCCCGGCGGATCGCCGCTTCGCCAAAACGCTGGATCCGGTCTCCTTCCGGCACCTCGTCCCGCATGCCGTAGAGACTCTCGTGTTCGATGAAAACCACCGGGTTGTCGTCCCGAACCGCCGCCTTCAGCAGGGCCTTGCCATCGGCCGGGGTGGACGGACAGGCGACCAGCAGACCCGGAACCTGCAGGAACAGAGCCTCGAAGCTGTGTGAGTGGGTCGGGCCTAGCTGGTGTCCGCCGCCGCCGGGCATCCGGATCACCATCGGCACCCGCATCTGGCCGTTGAACATGTACGGGATCGCCGCCGCGTGATTGACGATCTGGTCCAGGGCCAGCAGGGCGAAGTTCACGGTCATGATCTCGACGATCGGTCGCAGACCGGCGATCGCCGCCCCGACCCCGGTGCCGACGATCGTGTTTTCCGAGATCGGGGTGTCACGCACCCGCTGCTCGCCGAACTCGTCGAGCAGGCCCTCGGTGACCTTGAAGGATCCCTGGAAGACGGCGATGTCCTCACCCATCACAAAGACCCGGTCGTCGCGGCGCATCTCCTCCGCCATCGCGTCCCGCAGTGCCTCCCGGAAGCGGATCACGGGAACTGTTCCGCTTTCGCCCCGGTCGCTCATCCCCTCACCCCGGGTCGGATCTCGGCCGCTTCCGGCTCCTCCTCGGCGTAGGCGGCTCCCCGTTCGGCGAGCTGTTTGGCGTGCTCGGGTGCCTGCTCGCCAAACTCGCCTCGATGAGGTTCCGGCGAGCGTTCATCGACCGCGTACCAGCCCATCGTCTCGCTGACCACGTAGAGCTCATCGTAGAGCGTTTCCAGTGCCGGTTCCGGCGAACTGTCGGCGAACTCGACCGCAGCCTTCACCGTCCTGTCGGCCTCGTCCCGGACCCCGGCGATCTCCTCGTCGGTGAGCGAACCCTCCTCCCGGCAGCGGTCGGCGAAGGTTTCGACCGGATCCTTCTCCTGCCACTCCTTCACCTCCTTCTTGTCGCGGTAGTTCTCGGGGTCGGCCGCCGAGTGGCCGCGGTAACGGTAGGTGAAGGCCTCGACCAGGGTGGGCCCCTGCTGCCGGGCGATCCCGATGTGGGCGGAAACCCGGTCCCGTACCTCGAGCACGTTCATGCCGTCGATCCGTTCACCCTCGATCCCGTAGCCCTCCGCTTTGCGGGACAGGTCGGTGTTCGCGGAGTGGCGTTCGATCGCGGTACCCATGCCGTAAAGGTTGTTCTCGACCAGGAAGACGACCGGCAGCTTCCAGAGTGCTGCCATGTTCATCGCTTCGCCGAAGTTGCCGGTGTTGGTGGCCCCGTCACCGATCATGCAGACGGTGACGTGATCCTCGCCCCGGTACTGGATGGCCAGGGCGAAACCGAGGGCCAGCGGCAGGTTGCCGCCGACGATCCCGTAACCGCCCATGAAGCGCCGCTCGACGTCGGCGATATGCATCGAGCCGCCTCGACCGCCGCTGGTGCCGTTCTCGCGGCCGAACAGTTCGGCCATCACCTGTTCGGCCGGGGTGCCCCGGGCGAGCGCGTGACCGTGGGTGCGGTAGGTGCCGATCAGGTAGTCGTCGTCCCGCATCGCCGCGACGGTGCCGACGATCGTCGCTTCGTGGCCGATCGCCAGGTGAAGGAACCCACCGGCCTTCGCCCGCTGGTACTGGCGCCCCGCTTCCTCCTCGAAGCGCCGGATCAGTGCCATCCGGCCCAGCAGATCAAGACAGGTGTCACGATCGGGAAACTCGGCCATAACTTCACCCTAGCTGCCCGCCGGCTTCGCCCCGTGGTTTGCGACCTGGCGGGTGGGGTAATGGGATCTGTTGCCGCTCGGGGCGACAGAACAGGAGTTCACATGAAGCGAGTTATCGGATTTGCGGTCGCCGCGATGGCGATCCTGGCCGTGGCGTTACCGACGGCTGCCAGTGCGATCGGACCACCCCTCCCGAAGGAGGTTCACGGCCGGAAGGTCAGCCTCTACGCAACCGGAGTGGCCATCCCCACCCAGTACGCATTTGCCGGCAGGAAGACGTTCATTGCCGGGGCCAAGGAGGGGAAGCCTCCCGGCGGGATCTTTGTCCGAAGGCCGGGGTCCCGGGTTGCGAAGAAGGTCCCGGGGACCGGTCCGAACGCATTCGGGGTTGCCTTCCGGCACGGCCGGCTGTACGTCAGCACCGGCAACCGGTTGATCGTCTACCGGAACTGGAACGGCCGGAGGTTCCTGCACAAGCGGAACATCTTCAAGCGACCGCGGAAGAGCTTCACGTCACTGAACGGGATCGCGATCGGACCGGACGGACGGCTCTACGCCGGCCTCTCGTTTGAGTTCGACCACGCCGCCAGCACCCGCCCGCTGGCCAACGGGGTGATCTCGATGAAGAGATCCGGCCGGGATGTGAGGGTCGTGTCCCGGGGGCTGCGCCAGCCCTGGATGATGACTTTCGTTCCGGGTCAGCGGTTCCCGATCGTTTCGGATCTCGCCCAGGATGAGCCCGAAGGGACCCTGGCCCCCGATCTGCTGGTTCGGGCCAGACCGAACTCGGATTTCGGATTCCCGACCTGCACCTGGGAGTCCGGTTCGCCCTGTGACGGTTTCACCAAACCGCTGATGGTCTTCCCGGCTCTGGATCCATCCCCGTCGCCGATGGGCCTGGCGGCCAGGGGAAGGACTGTCTACGTGGCGCTGTTCGGTGGGTTGGGACAGGGGCCCGAGGTGGTCAGAACGACTCCCGCGGGGGCCGAGCCGAAGCCGGTCCTGACCGGTTTCGTCGCCCCGGTCCTTTCGGTGGCTTCCCACCACGGGTTCCTTTACGCCGGTGATCTGACCGGCAGCATCTACCGGGTGCGTAACTGACCCGGTAGTGCGGGCAGCCGGTTGACGGGCAGGGCGGCGCCGGGACGGGCGCCGCCGGTCCGTCAGGCGTGAGTGGCCCAGCCGTCCACCGCGCGGGCGGCCTCGAGCACAGCCTCCGAGATCGCCGGGTGGGGGTGGGTGATCCGGGCCAGTTCCTGATAGCCGCCCTCGAGCGCCATGGTCACGGCCAGCTCCGAGATCATGTCGCAGGCCCGGTTGCCGACGATGTGGGCGCCGAGGATCTCGCCGTACTGCTTGTCCACAACCAGCTTGACGATCCCGTCCCGGTCGTCGTAGACGGTGCCGGCGCCGACTCCGCCCAGCTTGAACTTGCCCGTCTTGATGTCGTGACCGGCATCCTTTGCCTTCGCCTCGGTCAGGCCGACCGAGGCCACCTGGGGCTGGCAGAAGGTGGCTCCCGGAATCAGGTCGAGATTGACCGGGTGGGTGTCCTCACCGGAGGCGTGCTCGGCCGCGACCACGCCCTCTTCGCTTGCCTTGTGGGCGAGTGCGGCACCGCGGACCAGGTCGCCGATCGCGTAGATCTTTCCGTTCGAGGTGCGCTGGAACTCATCGACCTTGACCTTGCCGTTCTCTTCGAGTTCGACCCCGGCGAGGTCCAGCCCGAGCCCGTCCACATCGGGACGGCGGCCACCGGCGATCACCAGGTAGTCGACCTCGGCCGAACTGTCGCCGTAGGTGAAGCTGACCGAACTCTCTCCCACCGTGACGTTCTCCACCGGGCTGCCGGTGGCGATCTCGATCCCCTGCTTCTTGAAGGTCCGTTCCACAACCCGGGCGGTGTCCCGGTCCTCGGCCGGGAGGATCTGGTCGAGCATCTCGATCAGGATCACCTCGGTGCCGTACCGGATGTAGGCGGAGGCGATCTCGGAGCCGGAGGCACCGGCGCCCACAACCGCGATCTTTCCGGGCTGCTCCGGCAGCGACCAGGCGCCCCAGGTGTCAACCACCCGGCCGGAGAACTCGGTTCCCGGGATCGGCTGGGCGACCGAACCGGTGGCCAGGATCACCTTGCCGGCCTCGTAGACGGTGTCGCCGACCTTGACGTCACCGGACTCGGTCAGGCTGCCTTCGCCCCCGATCAGGGTGATCTTGTTCTTGCCGAACAGCATCTTGACGCCACCGCTGAGTCCGGTCGAGACCTCGGTCCGGCGCCCGCCGAGCGCGTCCCAGTCGAGCTCCGCCCCGGTCACCTTGACCCCGATCGACTCGCTGCTTTTCGCGTGATCGAGAACCTCGGCCGTGTGCAACATCGTCTTGGCCGGAATGCAGGCGTAGTTCAGACAGCGACCACCGACCTTGTCCTTCTCGACCACAGCGGTGGTCTTGCCAAGCTGGGCGGCGCGAATGGCGGCCACATAGCCACCGGGCCCGCCCCCGATAACGATCACGTCGAAGGAGTCAGCCATGACAGGGAGCCTACCTGTGGAGGACATCTGCGCCGCGGCTGCCGGTCAGCGGCCGGAGGGGCGCTCCGGCATCTGGATGCGGGCCATCGCCTTGACCATGAACCAGAACAGGGCCGAGAGCCCCACCACCAGGAACCCGGTGCTGATGATCTGGACTGCCGAGGTCGCCATGACCAGCCCGAGCACGCCGGCGATGATCAGCAGCACCAGTGACATCTGGAAGCCGAGTACCGCCCAGTAGCGAGCCCGCCACATTCCCCAGCCCATCATCGAGACGATCAGCGCGAGAAATGCCCACTGGGTGACGTTGACCGACTCGCCGTTCACCTTGGCCCCGGTGAAGAGCGCGATCCCGCAGGAGACCCAGAGGATCACCGCGACCCCGGTCGAGAGAACTGCCCCGACGGTGACCGCCCCCGGCCGTTCCCCGGGGTCGAGTGGAACCAGTGACTCCCGGACCGTCCGGTTCTTCTCTTCGGCCCGGGCGTAGCCGGCCCGCATTCGCTCCGGCCCGGTAGCTGCCGCCCGGGCCGGATCCGGGCTGCCCCCCCGGGCCTTGCGGCGCCGGGGCGCGGGTCGGGCCTCGCGATCGCCTTCGGGTTCAGCCACCGGGAGCCACCCGACTGCCGATCGAGGCGAAGGCCCGGCGGAGAGCTTCGGCGACCCCGGTCGGATCCTCGGCATCGCGCAGCGCCCGCACCACACAGATCCGTCGGGCTCCGGCGGTCAGAACCTCAACCACATTTTCGGGGTTGATCCCGCCGATCGCAAAGAACGGCAGGGTCACGGTCCGGGCGGCGTGGGTGACCAGGTCGAGACCGACCGCGGGCCGTCCGGCCTTGGTCGGCGTTTCCCAGACCGGCCCGACCGAGATGTGGTCGATCCGGTGTTCGCTGTTCATCCGGTGGGCGGCCGTGATCTGGTCCTCGCTGTGGGTGGAGAGACCGAGGAGTCGGTCCGGACCGATGATCCGGCGGGCGTCGGCAACCGGGATGTCATCCTGGCCGATGTGGACCCCGTCCGCATTCAGGGCGACCGCCAGCTCCGGGTCGTCATTGACGATGAATGGAACCCCGTAGGTGTCGGCAATTCGGCGGAAGGTACCGGCCGAACGTTCAACCACCCGGGTCGAGGCCTCCTTCTCCCGGAGCTGAAGGATGTCGACCCCGCCGTCGAGGGCAGCCCGTAGCAGGGGTTCCGGATCATCCCCGCCCGGCTGGGCGTCGCAAACGAAATACAGCCGCGCATTCCTGAGCCGCTCGCGACGGAGGGCGCCGATTCCATCTTCCGGGCCGAAGCTCATGGACCGAGGATAGACCCGACCGGTTCCACACAACATCGTGGCGGGAGTGAATCGAGCGACATGCCGGACAGCGGCGGACGCTACGATCGTCCTACGGGAGCCCGGACGCGCGGGCTGAGAGGGTGGCGACGCGGCCACCGACCGCTTGAACCTGATCCGGGTAATGCCGGTGTGAGGGAGGGCGGTCCTGACCGAAAGGCGACCGAAATCCGATGAGCCAAACGCCGCAAGACCAGATCGATGCCGTGACGACGCCCTCCCACGATGTGATCGTGATCGGGGCCGGGGTGATCGGGCTGGCGGTCGCCTGGGACCTGAGTTCCCGCGGGGCGCGGGTCGCGGTCTTCGAGCGGGACCGCCCGGGACAGGCGACCAGTCGGGTCGCAGCCGGAATGCTGGCTCCGGTCGGCGAACTCGATTTCGGTGACCGGGAGCTGCTTGAACTGAATCTCGCCTCGGCGCGGCTCTACCCGGAACTGGCCCGTAGGCTGGAGGCGGTCTCCGGACTGGACGCGGGTCTGATCGACAACGGGGCGCTCCACGTGGCGCTCGATCGTGACGAGGCCGGTGAGCTGAAACGCATCCTGGAGCTGCAGCAGAGCTGCGGCCTTGACTCAAAGTGGCTTGGACCGGCCGCCGCCCGTGAAGTCGAACCGGCGCTCAATCCCGAACTGGCCGGGGCGGTCCTCGCCGCCGGTGATGCGGTGGTCGATCCCCGGGCGCTCTGTGCGGCCCTGGTCGGGGCGATCGAGACCACCGGGTCCACGATCCGCTCCGGGTCCGCGGTCGAGTCCCTGCTCACGGTGGACGGACGGCCGTGGTCCGGTCGTGGTCCGGTCGGCGGGGTCCGGTTGAGCGACGGCAGTGAACACTTCGCCCCGGTAGTGGTTGCCGCGGCCGGCCCCGAGTCGGGCCGGGTCGACTGGCTGCCCGCGGAGCTGCGCCCCCCGGTTCGCCCGGTCAAGGGGCAGGTGGTCGAGCTCCAGGGGGACCCGGGGGATCCGGTGGTCTCCCGGATCGTCGGCACGGAACGCGTGTACGTGGCCCCCCGCCGGGACGGCCGGGTGATTCTGGGGGCGACCGTCGAGGAGATGGATTTCGACCCGAGGGTCACCGCCGGCGGGGTCCACGAGATGCTGCGTGAGGGGTACCGGCTGATCCCGGAGATCGCCGAGCTCGAGTTCATCGGGGCGGAGACCGGGTTCCGGCCGGGCACCCCGGACAACATGCCGGTGATCGGTCCGGTCGCGGAAGGGTTGATTCTGGCGACCGGGCACTACCGGAACGGGATCCTGCTGGCCCCGGTCACCGCGCAGACGGTTGCCGGGCTGGTCGCCGGAGATCCGCTGGATGGCCCGGCCGCGGTCGCCGATCCCGGTCGTTTCAACCGGAGCCGAAAGGGAGTCACCTGATGAGCGAGAAGATCAGGGTCGAACTGAACGGCGAGCCCCGGGAACTTGATGCCGGAGTCCGGCTGGACGCGGTGGTGGAACTGGTTGCCGGCGGGCGGGCCGGTGAGCGTCGGGGTCTCGCGGTTGCGGTCGACGGCGAGGTGGTCCCCGGATCCGAGTGGAGCGAGACCGAACTGGCTGACGGTCACTCGGTCGAGGTGGTCGCGGCGATCCAGGGCGGCAGCGACGAGTGGGAGCTGGGCGGTCGCCGATGGGGGTCGAGGCTGATCGCCGGCTCGGGCGGCTTCCGTTCGCTCGAAGCAATGGAGGACGCGCTGCGGATCACGGAGACCGAGATCATCACCCTGGCCCTGCGGCGACTCGACCCCTCGGCCCAGGGTTCGGTCATGGACGTGGTCGACCGGCTCGGCCTGTTCTGCCTACCGAACACTGCCGGCTGCTACACCGCCCGGGATGCGGTCAAGACCGCCCGGCTGGCCCGGGAGGCGTTCGGCACCGAGTGGGTGAAGCTCGAGGTGATCGGGGATGACCGCACCCTGATGCCGGACGGCGACGAGCTGTTGAAGGCGGCGGAGGAGCTGGTCGGGGAGGGGTTCGTCGTTCTGCCGTACACCAACGACGATCCGATTCTCGCCCGGCGGCTGGAGGCAATCGGCTGTGCCGCGGTGATGCCGGCCGGCGGACCGATCGGGTCCGGCTCCGGCATCCGCAACCCGTACAACATCGCGATCATCCTTGAGCAGGCCGAGGTGCCGATCATCCTCGACGCCGGGATCGGCACCGCCTCCGACGCAGCCCGGGCGATGGAACTCGGCTGTGACGCGGTGCTGCTGGCCTCCGCGATCTCCCGCGCCGCCGACCCGGCCCTGATGGCGGTCGCGATGAAGGGAGCGGTCGAAGCGGGCCACGCCGCCCGCCACGCCGGCCGCATCCCGAAACGCCTCTACGCCGAGGCAAGCACCCCAACTGAAGGTCTTCCCGGCCTCTAGAGCCAGAAACCAACTCTCCCAACGCGGCCTCAAGCATCGAGATGAAGGGAAGCAGGGATAGCTACAACTGTCCTCCACCTCGGCGCCCGGCCGCCATCAATCACGGAGCTGTGGAGACGGCCGGGCGGGGATGCCAGCGGATCTCCCGGCCCCGCCCTCCAGGTTGGTGGGGCCCGCAGGTATCCGTGTAGGCACTGGTTGGCCCCACCGGAGCCCGTGTCTCGGTGGCGGGGCCCGCAGGTGTCG
>JAMLGI010000012.1 GCA_023958085.1 Solirubrobacterales bacterium
GGGGCCTCCAGCTGCTCTGGCAAATTTCTTTCCCGCTGCGAGCGGTCCCCTGCGGAGACTCAGGGGGTGGCTGCCGAGGACTAGAGCGCGGAATGACCGCGATCGTACCCACGTACTTGAGCTGTCATTCCGCGCGTCTGACGAAGGCAGGCGCACCCTGAGGCCCGCAGGGGACCGCTCGCTCAGTCGAGGGAGATCATTACGTGCTTGACCTGGGTGTAGTCCTCGACCCCGTACATCGACATGTCCTTGCCGTAGCCGGACTCCTTGTAGCCGCCGTGAGGCATCTCGACCGCCATGGTCAGGTGGTCGTTGACCAGCACCGCCCCGAACTCGAGCGCGTTGGTCACCCGCATCGCCCGGCCGACATCCCGGGTCCAGACCGATGAGGCCAGCCCGTACTTCGTTCCGTTGGCCCAGGCGACCGCTTCGGCCTCGTCGGTGAACCGCTGCACGGTCATGGCCGGCCCGAAGATCTCGTTCTGGACCATCTCGTCGTCCTGTTTCATGCCGGCGACCACGGTCGGCTCGACGAAGAACCCGGGGAGGTCGGCCTGCCTGCCACCGGTCACGATCTCGGCGTGGTCGGGTGTCCGATCGAAGAAACCGGTCACGTGGGCGAGCTGCCGGGCCGAGTTGACCGGGCCAAGGGTGGTTTCGGGCGAGTCGAGGTCACCCATCACGTAGCCCTTGGCCTCCTCGGCCAGGAGGTTGACCACGTCGTCGTAGACCCTGGGGCCGGCCATCACCCGGCAGGCCGCGGTGCAGTCCTGGCCGGCGTTGAACAGGGCGGTCGCGGTGACCGTCTCCCGGACCGCATCGAGGTCGGCGTCGTCAAACACGATCACCGGCGCCTTGCCGCCCAGTTCGAGATGAACCCGCTTCAGGGTTTCGGAGGCCTCCCGGGCAATCCATTTGCCGGTGCCGATCGAGCCGGTCAGCGAGATCATGCGGATGTCCGGATGACGGACCAGGGTCGACCCGGCCGGATCGCCGTGGCCGCCAATGAAGTTCGCCACTCCCGGAGGGAAGATCTCGGCGCAGAGCCGGGCCAGCACACCGAGGGTGGAGGCGGGCGTGGACTCGGCCGGTTTCAGCACCAGCGTGTTGCCGGTGGCGAGCGCCGGTCCGATCTTCCAGGCGGCCATCATCAACGGGTAGTTCCAGGGGGTGATCTGGGCGACCACCCCGACCGGCTCCCGCCGGATGAAGGAGGTCCGTCCCGGCATGTACTCCATCGCCGCCTTGCCCTCGAGGTTGCGGGCCGCGGTGGCGAAGTAGCGAAGGTGGTCGGCGGTGGTATCCAGTTCCTCTTCCATGAAGGCCTGGCGCGGCTTGCCGGCGTCGGCGGACTCGATATCGCCGAGTTCTTCACCGCACTCCATCAGCCGGTCGGCGAGTTTCAGCAGCAGGTCGGAGCGCTCCCGGGGGCTGCTGTTTCGCCATCCGCCCTCATAGGCGGCCCTGGCTGCGGCGACCGCCCGGTTCACGTCCTCGGCGCCGGACAGCGGCGCGGTCCCGATCACCTCCCCGGTCGAGGGGTTGATCACCTCCTCGGAACCACCATCCGCCGGATCGGCGAACTCTCCGTTGATCATGTTCTGAAGCCTGAGCTTCTCCTTCAGTGCCATTCCTTCTCTCCTGCCTTCCAGTTGAACCAGCCGTCGATGCATAAAAAGTGGCGTCACCGTCGGGTGACGCCACTTTTGAACCTTGCTCAGACCCAGCCGAGCGCCTGCTCCAGCGGGACGTACTCGCGACCGACCCCTTCGGCCACGTGCTCGTAGGTCACCTGTCCGTTGGCCACGTTGACCCCCGGCTTCAGGCCCGGGTCCCGGCTGATCGAGGCCTGGAGCCCGTCGTTGGCCAGAGCCAGCGCGTAGGGCAGGGTGGCGTTGGTCAGGGCGTGAGTGGCCGTGATCGGCACCGCGCCCGGCATGTTGGCCACGCAGTAGTGGGTGATCCCGTCCACCTCGAACACCGGGTCGCGGTGGGTGGTCGGACGGGAGGTTTCGAAGCAGCCGCCCTGGTCGATCGCGACGTCGACCAGCACGGCGCCCGGCTTCATCAGCGAGAGCTGCTCGCGGCGAACCACGAACGGAGCCCGGGCGCCGTGGACCAGCACCGCACCGATCACCAGGTCGGCCCGCGGCAGCATCTCCTCCACCGCGAGGGTGGTCGAGTACACGGTCGAGGCCTCGCGGGAGTAGTGCTCGTCGAGCCACTTGAGCCGGTCGATCGAACGGTCGTAGAGGTAGACGTCGGCAACCAGCCCCATCGCCATGACCGCGGCGTTGGTGCCGACCACGCCGCCGCCGATCACCATCACGGTCGCAGCTGAAACCCCCGGGACTCCACCGAGCAGGACACCGCGGCCGCCCATCGGCTTGTGCAGGTGGTAGGCACCCGCCTGGGTCGCCAGCCGCCCCGCGATCGCGCTCATCGGGGCCAGCAGCGGCAGGCCGCCCCGGCCGTCCTCCACCGTCTCGTAGGCGATGCAGGTTGCCCCGGACTCGATCAGTCCGGTGGTCTGCTCGGGATCTGGCGCCAGGTGCAGGTAGGTGAAGAGCGTGTGCTCCGGTTTCAGCATCTTGATCTCCGGGGCCTGAAGCTCCTTGACGTGGAGGATCATCTCCCCCTGGTCAAAGACATCGGCCGCGGCAGGCACGATTGTCGCGCCCTGCGCCTTGAAGTCGGCGTCACGAATTCCGCTGCCCTCACCGGCGGTCGCCTCGATCACGACCTCGTGCCCGGCGTCGGTGAACTCACGCACCCCGGCCGGGGTGATCGCCACCCGGTACTCGTCCTGCTTGATCTCCTTCGGAACCCCGATCCTCATACCCGCGCCCTCTCTTTCATGTGATTGAGGCGGGAACGATGTCCCGCCGGAACCGACTCAACCGTGCGCCCAATCCGGGCGGTCCGGCTGCCAAACTGAACCGAGGCGCGGGAAGTCATCGATGCCGGTGACTTCTCGCGCCTCGGGGACTGCATTTCAGGCTTTCGGCGGTCAGCCGCGCAGCCGCTTCGCTGCCTCGGTGAGGACCGGACGCAACACGTCGTGGATCTCCTCGAACTGCTCGGTGTCGCAGACCAGGATCGGCGACAGCTGGATCACGGGCTCACCCCGGTCATCAGCCCGACAGATCAGGCCGCGCTCGAAAAGCTCGGTCGAGAGGAAGTCACGGAGCAGCCACTCGGACTCATCGGCGCTGAAGCTCTCCTTCGTCCCCTGATCCTTGATCAGCTCGATTGCCTGGAAGAAGCCGGCGCCGCGGACATCGCCGACGATCGGGATGTCCCGCAGACCGTCCAGCATGCCACGGAACTCGTCTTCCTTGCTCAGGACGTGGCCGGGCAGATCCTCCCGCTCCATGATCTCGAGGTTGGCCAGCGCGACCGCGGATGCGACCGGGTGCCCAGCGAACGTGAACCCGTGGGCGAACATGGCGCCGTCCTCCAGGAACGGCTCGGCGATCCGATCCGACGCGATCACTGCACCCATCGGCTGGTAGGCCGAGGTGAGGCCCTTGGCGGTCGTGATTATGTCCGGCTCGATTCCGTACCGGTCGCTGCCGAACATGTGACCGATTCGGCCGAAGGCGGTGATCACCTCGTCGGCGACCAGCAGCACGTCGTACTTGTCGCAGATCTCGCGGACCCGCTGGAAGTAGCCATCCTGCGGCGTGAAACAGCCGCCGCCGTTCTGGACCGGTTCGAGGATTACCGCGGCGACCGTTTCGGGACCCTCGAACAGGATCTTCTCCTCGATCTTGTCGGCCGCCCAGAGCGGATCACGATCCTCCGGCCAGCGATAGCTGTCGGTGTTCGGTACGTGGTTGCCGCCGGGCACGAGCGGCTCGAACTGCGCCCGCATCCCCGGGATCCCGGTCACCGACAACGCGCCGAGGGTGGTGCCGTGGTACGCGATCTCACGCGAAATGTGCTTCATCTTCTGGCCGTTTCCACGCAGCCGGTGGTAGTTCCGGGCCAGCTTGATCGCCGTGTCGACAGCTTCGCTGCCGCCGTCGGTGAAGAAGACCCGGTTGAGATCTCCCGGTGCCAGAGAGGCGACCTTCGAGGCGAGCTCGATCGCTTTCGGGTGAGCGTAGTTCCAGATCGAGAAGTAGCCCAGTTCCTTGGACTGTGCTGCAGCTGCATCACCGATCTCGGCACGTCCGTGGCCGACGTTGGAGCAGAACAGCCCGGACAGGCCGTCCAGGTACCGCTTGCCCTTGTCGTCGTAGATGTAGGGGCCCTCACCGCGGGTCATGATCGGGATCGGGTGCTCCTCACTGAAGGAGCCGAGCGGGGTGAAGTGCATCCAGAGATGGCGACGGGCCGCCTCCTGAAGATCCAGGCCGGTGCCTGCTGTGTCCGGCGATACGGTAGTCACACTGTCCTCCTTATCTGACCGGCCCGAGGGCCGACTCGGGAGTCGGTGGACTCCCTTCGAACTTGATGCCCCCACCATAGGCGCAAGTGGCAGCGGACACAACCTGACACAACGTCAAGCGGGGTTACTGCGACTGGGCGTCACGTCAACCGGGAAGGACGAAAGTCCCGCCATCTCGCTGCCGGGTGAAACGCAAGCGGGATCTGCAATCCGCGCTTCGAGGTTGCAGCCCGACCGGTTCTTGCACTACGGTTCGGAAAGCAAGACCGGTTTCCGCAACCGGGGCGACCGGCAAGACTCACTTTGAGGAGAGGGGTTCGATGGAAGGCACGCCAGATCCGACCGCCGATAACGGCGGCCCCGCAGAGGGCACATCCGGGCATGGTTCGCCCGGTTCCGGCGGGGTCCAGCTGGAGGGTGTGACCAAGTCCTTCGGCGACTTCACGGCGGTTGACGACATCGACCTGGGCATCGCCGAGGGCGAGTTCTTCACCATGCTCGGCCCGAGCGGCTGCGGCAAGACCACCACCCTGCGGATGATCGCCGGGTTCGAACAGCCGACCAAGGGAAAGGTGCTGCTCGACGGGGTCGATCTCGCCGGACAGCCCGCCTACCGGCGCCCGACCAACACCGTGTTCCAGAGCTACGCCCTCTTTCCGCACATGACCCTGGAGGACAACGTCGGGTTCGGCCTGAAGCGCAAGAAGGTTCCGAAGGACGAGATCAAGAAGCGCGTGGCGACCGAGCTCGAGCGGGTCGGGCTGTCGCGGGAAGCAAAGCGCAAGCCGGCCCAGCTCTCCGGCGGCCAGCAGCAGCGGGTCGCACTGGCCCGGGCCCTGGTCAACCTGCCGCGGGTGCTGCTGCTGGACGAGCCGCTCGGCGCCCTCGACCTCAAACTCCGCAAGGGGCTCCAGGTCCAGTTGAAGAACATCCAGCGGGAGGTCGGGATCACCTTCGTCTACGTCACTCATGATCAGGAAGAGGCCCTGACCATGTCCGACCGGATCGCGGTCATGAACGAGGGGCGGATCGAGCAGTGTGACGCCCCGGAGACGGTGTACGAGCACCCCTCCTCGAGTTTCGTTGCCGGGTTCATCGGGGTCTCGAACCTGATGCCGGCGGTCGCGGGATCCGGCGAGGTGAAGATCGACGGTGGCCCGACGGTGGCCACCGAGGAAGCCAACGACTTCCCCACCGGGCAGCGCTGCTTCGCCGTGGTTCGGCCCGAGAAACTCCGGGTGAGCAGCCTCGACGTCTCGGCGGAAGGACGGCCGAACGTGGAGGGCCTGGTCGAGAGTTCCCTCTACCTGGGGACCTCCACCCAGCTCCACGTGACCGTCGGCGACGGAGTGTCGATGACGGTCCTGATCCCGAACGCTTCCGAGTCGGTCCGGGACGAGCTGCCCGGCGGGGGAGCCAAGGTGCGGCTCTCCTGGCTGCCCGAACACATGCATCTGGTGACCGATTCCGAGTCCAAGTCAAACAACACCGACCCGAACGAAGGAGTGAACTGAATGTCTGTATTCACGGCCCGGAGGTGGCGTCTCCTCGGCGCTCTGATGGCGGCAGTCCTCGCGTCGTTTGCCCTGGCGGCCTGCGGCGGAAACAGCGGCCTCTCCGGCTCCGGCAACGAGGATGTGACCACGGCGAAGTGCGGTGACGCATCCGGTTCGCTCAAGATCTCGAACTGGCCGCTCTACATCGATCCGAAGACGATCAAGGAGTTCCAGAGCGAAACCGGGATCAAGACGACCTACACCGAAGAGGTCAACGACAACAACCAGTTCTTCGGCAAGGTCCAGGGCCAGTTCAGCCAGGGCAACTCCGGCGGACGAGACCTGATCATCGTGACCGACTGGATGGCCGAGAAGATGTGGAATCTGGGCTACATCCAGAAGCTCGATCACTCCTGCCTCGAAACCGTCTTCAAGAACATGGTTCCGAGCCTCAAGAGCCCGGCCTTCGACCCGGACCGGGAGTACACGGTCCCGTGGCAGTCGGGAATGACCGGCCTGATGGTGCGTGAGGATCTCGCCCCGGAGGTCAAGTCGATCAACGACCTGTTCGATCCGAAGTACAAGGGCAAGGTCACGATGCTCGAGGAGATGCGGGACACGGTGCCGCTGGTGATGGCTGCGGACGGGGTCGACCCGACCACGGCAACCACCGAGGACTGGATGAACGCGATCAACAAGATCGGGGACGCGGTCAAGAGCGGACAGATCCGCCGGTTCACCGGCAACGATTTCGTCCAGGACATGATCAAGGGCGACGTGGTCGCGGCGATCGGCTGGTCCGGGGACGGAGTCCAGGTCGAGGCCGACAACCCGAACATCAAGTACGTTCCGCCGGCCGAGGGCTGCTCGCTCTGGTCGGACAACATGCTGATCCCGGTCGGGGCCCCGAACTCACCGGCCGCCTACGAGTTCATGAACTACGTGTACGAGCCGAAGAACCAGGCCCAGATCACCAAGTACGTGAACTACGTGAGCCCGGTGAAGGGAGTCAAGGAGGTGTTGGTGAAACAGGATCCGGACATCGCCAACAACAAGCTGATCTTCCCGCCGGACAGCGTCACCGAGAAGTGCTTCAGCCAGGTGTCACCACCCGGCGATGAAGAGCAACAGAAAGAGGTCGAGCAGGCGTTCCAGAACGTCCTGACCGGCTGATTCACCGGGAACAGGCGCTGACGAGAAAGAAAAGGAGCAACGGTAGTCGATGAACACTTTCCGTCAGCGCCTGGTTCCCTACGCCCTCCTCGGTCCGGGGCTCATCTGGTTGACGATCTTCTTCGTCATCCCGATGTACTACATGCTGGAGCTGTCCCTGAAGACGGGGTCACTCGAGGCCGGGTTCCAGATGACCTGGGCCTTCAGCAACTACACGGATGCGATCTCCCAGTACAGCACCCAGTTCTGGCGTGCCTTCTACTACGCGGGGATCGCCTCCTTCTTCTGCCTGCTGATTGGCTACCCGCTGGCCTACGCGATCGCCTTCAAGGCCGGCCGCTGGAAGAACCTGATGCTGTTCGCGGTGGTGGCTCCGTTCTTCACCACCTACCTGATCCGGACCGTCGCCTGGAAGACCATCCTCGACGACTCGAGCCCGGTGGTCAGCATCCTCAAGACGCTCCATATCGTCCCGCCCGACGGCCGGGTCCTCGCGACCTCGGCCGCGGTGATCGCCGGGCTGACCTACAACTTCCTGCCGTTCATGGTGCTGCCGCTTTTCGCCGCGCTTGAACGACTCGACCGAAGACTTCTGGAAGCGGGCAACGACCTTTACGCAACCTCGCCCCAGACCTTCTGGCGGGTCACGCTTCCCCTGACCATGCCCGGCATCGTCGCCGGAGTGCTGCTCACCTTCATTCCGGCAGCCGGTGACTACGTGAACGTGATCTTCCTCGGGGGGACAAGCCAGGCGATGATCGGCAACGTGATCCAGTCCAAGTATCTGGTCGTCAACGACTACCCGGACGCAGCCGCACTTTCGTTCACCCTGCTGGCGATCATCCTGGTCGCGCTGATCATCTACATCAAGTTCGCCGGCACATCAGCCTTGATGGGCGAGGAAGAGGAGGCTCACTGACATGTGGCGCTGGATCAAGGAACACATCGTCCTCTTCGTCGGGCTGCTGGCGATGTTCTACATGCTGCTGCCGATCGCGGTGATCGCAATCTTCTCCTTCAACGATCCCACCGGCCGCTATAACTTCGAGTGGGTCGGATTCACCACCCAGTACTGGCAGGATCCGTTCGGGATCACCCCGCTGACCGACTCGCTGATCACCAGCATCCAGCTTGCTTTCCTCACCTCGATCGCGGCGACCGCGCTCGGCACCCTGATCGCGATCGCCCTGGTCCGACACCAGTTTTTCGGTCGCCGGGCCGCGAACCTGCTGATCGTGATCCCGATGGCAACCCCGGAGGTCGTGATCGGTGCTTCACTGCTTTCCTTCTTCCTCACCACCGGGATCTTCAAGCTCGGTTTCGGGACCCTGCTGATCGCCCACATCATGTTCTCGATCAGCTTCGTGGTGATCGTGGTCAGATCACGCCTGATCGGATTCGACCGGAGACTGGAGGAAGCCGCCGCCGATCTCGGCGCCTCGGCGTTCACCACCTTCCGCAAGGTGACCCTGCCGTTGATCGCCCCCGGGGTCGGGTCCGCGGCCCTGCTCTCGTTCGCGCTCTCGATCGACGACTTCGTGATCTCGAACTTCAACTCCGGAGCCACCGTCACCTTCCCGCTCTACATCTTCGGCGCCAACCAGCGCGGCATCCCGGTCGAGGTGAACGTGATCGCCACGATGCTTTTCGCGGTCACCGTGATCGCGATGCTGAGCGTGATCATCCAGCAGCGCCGGGCCGAGAAGATGGCGGACATGAGGCCGGAGGAGATCGCCAACAAGCCGGCGGTCTCGCTCCCGATGTGAACCGGCCCTGAGGCGAACCGGGCTATGGTCCGGCCATGGGATACGAGACGCGTTTGCTTGTTGGTGGAGAGTCGATCACGGGCGAGGGTCCGGCGATCGAGGTTGAGAACCCGGCAACCGGGGAGATCGTTGCCACGGTGGCCGCGGCCTCGGCCGCACAGCTCGACGATGCGGTGAAGGCCGCCGATGCCGCCCGGGCCGACTGGGCCGGAATGGCGGCGGTCGACCGGGCCCCGCTGCTCCACGAGGTCGCGGCCCGGCTGCGGGAGCGGTCCGCAGAGCTGGCGCGGCTGATGACGGTCGAGATCGGCCGGCCGCTGACCGAGTCGGCCGACGAGGTGGAGTGGTGCGCTGCCTGTTTCGACTACTACGCCGAGGTCGCCCGCTCCGAGATCGGCCGGGTGATCCCGCCGATCGAGTCCACCCAGTTCGCGGTGGTGGTCAAGGAGCCGCACGGCGTGGTCGGTGCGATCGTCCCCTGGAACTTCCCGCTCCTGCTTCTGACCTGGAAGCTCGCTCCCGCCCTGGCCGCCGGCAACACCGTGGTCGCCAAGCCGTCCGAGCTGACTCCACTTTCCACCTTGGCGATCGCCGATGTGTTCAGCGAGCTGCCGCCGGGGACCGTGAACCTGGTGGCCGGGGACGGCCAGATCGGGGCGGGGATCGCCGAGCATCCGGGGGTCGACTGCGTCGCCTTCACCGGATCGGTCGCGACCGGCCGCAGGGTCGGGGTCGCCTGCGCCGCCCGCAACGCCCGGGTCAACCTCGAGATGGGGGGCAAGGACCCGTTCATCGTCTGTGACGACCTGACCGACGAGCAGATCGCGGTCGCCGCCCGCGGCGGCGCCTGGGCCGCCTTCCTGAACGCCGGGCAGGTCTGCACCTCCTCCGAGCGGTTCTACGTGATGGCCGGGGTTTTCGACCGATACGTCGAAGCCTTCCTCAAGTACACCGAGGCGCTCCGGGTCGGTGATCCCTTCGACCCGGAAACCGAGATCGGTTCGATGGCCTCGGCCGGTCAGAAGGCGAAGGCCCTGGCCCAGGTCGATGCCGCGGTCGCCGCCGGAGCCGAACTCCTGACCGGCGGCGGTGACGCCGGACGGCCGGACGGCCACTTCCTCGAACCCTGCGTGCTGACCGGGGTTCCGGCCGACGCCGATCTGCTCCGGGAGGAAACCTTCGGCCCGGTCGCCCCGCTCGTCCCGGTCGGATCGCTGGACGAGGCGATCGAGCGAGCCAACGGACTCGACTTCGGCCTCGGGGCGAACATCTACACGGCCGATCTGAAGACCGCGATCCGCTGCGTCAAGGAGGTCCGGGCGGGATCGGTCTGGATCAACGATCCACTCACCGACAACGATGCCGGACCGTTCGGCGGGTTCAAGAACTCCGGTATCGGCCGGGAACTCGGCACCGAGGGGCTCGACGCTTTCCGGGAAGCCAAACACGCCCACATCGAAACCGAGATCGCCGACAAGGAGTGGTGGTACCCCTACGGGTGAAACGGAACTCACGGGCGCCAGGTCTGTCTCGGACTAGACTCGGAACATGAACGCGCAGCCCGAACTCGACCAGAACCGAACTCCCTATCTCGATGCCCTGATCGAGTTCGCCCAGAGCGACCCGGGACGCTTCAACGTCCCCGGTCACCAGGGCGGCATCGGCGCCAGTGAAAAACTCCGGTTGCTGGCCGGTTCGACCGGGCTGGCCAACGACGTTCCCGCCCTGATCGAGGGGATCGACGTAGGCAGCCCGAACCCGTTCCAGGAGGCGCAGCGGCTGGCCGCCGGTGCCTGGGGGGCGAAGCGCTCCTGGTTTCTGGTCAACGGTGCCTCCCAGGGCAACCAGTCGATGTGCCTGGCGGTCGGCCACATGGGTGACGAGATCGTGGTCCAGCGCAACGTTCACTCCTCGGTGATCGACGGAATGATCCTGGCCGGCCTCACCCCCACCTTCGTCGCCCCGGAGATGGACGAGGAGCTCGGCGTGGCCCACTGCCTCACCCCGGAAGCCTTGGCCGAGGCGCTCGACCGCTGCCCGAACGCAGCGGCCGCGGTGGTCGTTTCCCCCACCTACTTTGGTGCCGCTGCCGACGTGGCCGGTCTGGCCGAGGTCGCCCACTCGCGGGGAATCCCGCTGGTTGCCGATGAGGCCTGGGGCGCCCACTTCCACTTCCACCCCGACCTGCCACCGTCCGCGATCCAGTCCGGGGCGGATCTGGTGATCTCCTCCACCCACAAGATCGTCGGCAGCCTGACCCAGTCGGCGATGATTCATCTCGCCACCGATCGCTTCGACGAGAACATCATCGACCGCTGCATCTCGATGACCGAATCGACCAGCCCGAACTCGCTGCTCTGCGGCTCGCTCGACGCGGCCCGGCAGCAGGCGGCGGTCGACGGGGAACGGCTGCTCGGCGAGACCATCTCCGGCCTGACCGAAGCCCGGGCAGAGCTGCGACTGGTTGACGGGCTGGACGTGCTGGACGAGAAGCTGCTGGAGAGGGAGAGTGTCGCCGGCTGGGATCCGCTCAGGGTCGTGATCGACGTGCGTGGAACCGGAGCCACCGGATACCGGGTGGCAGCGATGGCCCGTGAACTGACCAACGTGAACTTCGAACTGGCATCGGACACGGTCGCGGTGGCCGTGTTCGGACTCGGGACCGGCACCCCGACCCGGGGTCAGCGAATGCTGGACGGGATGATCACGGTGGTCGAAGAACTGCAGGAGAACCCGCCGGCCGAATCACCACGGGTCGTACTGCCGCCACCCTGGGGCGAGCCCGCCGTGACCCTGCGACAGGCCTTCTTCGGCCGTCACGAGGTGGTGCCCTTCGACCAGGCCGAAGGCCGGATCGGGGCGGAGCCGCTGGCCGCCTACCCGCCCGGCATACCAAACGTCTTGCCGGGAGAGATCCTGACCCGTGAGACACTCGACTTCATCCGGGACTCGGTCGAACATGGCGGCTTCGTGCGTGGCGCCGCCGACCGGGAACTGACCACCCTGCGAGTTCTCTCCGAGTAACCCCCGGTTTCAGCCGGAGGTGCCGGGATCGGCCTCGATCAGTTCGACCCGGTAGCCGTCGGGATCGGCGACGAAGCAGAGCCGGGGGCCGTTCTCGGCGACCGTGTACGGCGGACGTTCCGGTTCGATCCCGGCCGTGGCCAGACGGGCGAGGGCTCCGTCCATGTCCTCGATCGTGATCGCGATGTGGCCGTAACCGGTGCCGATCTCGTAGGGCTCGGTCCGGCCCCTGTTCCAGGTCAGCTCGAGCCGGGCACCGTCCTCGGGCAGGCCCATGAAGATGTTCACTGCCTCGTCCCGGATCGGCAGACGCCCGATTTCGGCGAAACCGAGTTTCTCGTAGAAGTCAACCGACTTCTCCGGGTCAAGCACCCGGTAGCAGGTGTGGATAAGCGCAGACATCGGCCGAGCATATGCGGTGAGCGGACCGTGGGTCCGGCGGCCACCGGCCGGACTGGCGCTGATGGTTCACCGCGAGGGACCAGCCTGGTGGCCGGCGGGTCCTGTCCACGTTTTTTCTTTTCGCATTGGAAGGCGCGACCGAAACTCTGTCCTCGGTGTGGACCCGTATGCCTTAGGTCTGCTTCGTCGGCGGGAAACGCCGGGCCACCGGCCCGTCTTGTTCCCTTCTCCTTGCATCCCGTTGGCATACGGCCCCACACTCTCGGGACGTTTCGGCCACACCTTCAGCTCCCGCTCGGTGCGAAAAGCAAAAAACCCGGCCACCCGCCGGAAGGGAGGCTGGCGGCTGACGGTGAAGGAAACAGCCAGGGAGTCCATCTCCCCTTTCTGGAGCCGGTATAGGCCACATGGCCGCCACAATCGGCTCCAGAAGGATCCCCGGGAGGGCGCAGCTCTTTCTGGAGTCGGTTTAGGCCGTATAGCCGCCACAATCGGCTCCAGAACCGATTGGGGGTGTGTGGTGAGCGAGTGGTGTCTGCGCCGTCAGCCCTCGAGGGGGAGGTTTGTCTCTCGATGGAGGCTGACAAACCTCCCCTCGACGGCTGGGTAGGGTGGATTCATGAACACCTGGGATCGAGTTGCCGACCTGCCGCTGGACATCGAGTCGTATGAGCTGGAGGGGCTTTCCTTCAGTCCGAATCCGGATTTCGAACGGCTGAGCACGGTGATCCGGATCTCCGGCGGCGGCGAGACCGGCCTCGGGGAGGACATCACCTACGAGGGACTAGACCAGATCGCGCTTCAGGATGCGGGCTCGACCCTGGACCTGACCGGCCCGAAGACGGTCGGGGAGTTCTGCGAGCTGACCGGTTCGCTCGACCTTTTCCCGACCCCGGCCGAACGGGAGGTCTCCCGCAACTACCGGCGCTGGGCGTTCGAGTCGGCCGCGCTGGATCTCGCCTTGAAACAGGCCGGGACCGATCTCGCTGCCCATCTCGGGCGGGAGCTCAAGCCACTCAACTTCGTCGCCTCGATGGGGCTCGGCGGCGGCCCCGGTGGCACCGAATCCGACATCGGCCGGCTCAAGGCGAAACTGGACCGCTACCCCGACCTGGAGTTCAAGCTCGATCCAGCGCTCGACTGGGGGCCGCACCTGATTGCCGAACTCGCCGAGACCGGTGCGGTCAACACGCTCGACCTGAAGGGCCAGTACAAGGGAACCCCGGTTGACATAGAGACCGACCCGGACCTGTACCGGCGGCTGGTCGAGGCCTTCCCCGAAGCCTGGCTGGAGGATCCCGACCTCACCCCGGAAACCCGCGAGGTGCTGAAGGACCACTGGGAGCGGGTCACCTGGGACGCCCCGATCCACTCGGTTGCCGATATCGAGACTCTGGAGCACAGGCCGGAGGTGATCAACATCAAGCCATCCCGGATGGGCGGGGTCAAGTCAACCTTCGACGCCTACGACTGGTGCGAGGCCAACCGGGTCGGTGCCTACGGCGGGGGCCAGTGGGAACTCGGGATCGGTCGTGAACAGATTCAGTACCTGGCGGCGCTGTTTCACCCGAACACCCCGAACGACACCGCCCCGGTCGGCTACAACGCCGCCGTCCCGGAACCGGGCCTGCCGACCAGCCCGATGAGGGTCGAGGCCGGTGCTTTCGGCGCGATACGGTAGGTGCAGGTCCTGACCAGTCTGAAAGAACGGAGCCCCGATGGCCGAGAAAAGTTTCGCTGAAGCGTTGAACGCCCAGGTTGCCAACGAGTTCGCCGCCTCCCAGCAGTACGTGGCGATGGCGGTCTACTACGACAGCGAGACCCTGCCCCGGCTGGCCGCTTTCTTCTACCGGCAGGCCCTGGAGGAACGTGAACACGCGATGATGATGATCCAGTACCTGCTGGACGTGGACGCCCCGGTCGAGGTGCCCGACATCAAGTCGCAGCCCACCCGGTACAAGGACGGGATCACCCCGGTCAAGGAGGCACTCGGCCAGGAGAAGCGGGTTTCGGATGAGATCTTCGCCCTGTTCGAGCTGGCCCGCGAGACCAGGGACTACCGGGCCGAGCAGTTCATGACCTGGTTCGTCAAGGAACAGGTTGAGGAGGTGGCCCTGATGGGCGACCTGCTGAGCGTGGTCGAACGCTCCCGGGAGAACCTGCTGCTGGCCGAGGAGTACATCGCCCGGGAGGGTCTCGGCGAGGAGGGTGCGGACCCGACCGCCCCGCCGCCGGCCGGCGGCTGAGCCCCAAAGCGCAGCTTCGAGTCACGGGCTGCGTTATTCTCATCACAAGGAGAGGGCCGGGGTGAGACGGGCGACTGTCGAGCAGGGTGCCCAGGGAGAGTGGGCTTCGTGGTCCGTGACGAGAGGAGAGTTTCAATGGTGGTTCGATCCGTTACTTCGATCCGGGAGGGGCGGAACGTCCTGCTCGGAATGCTTGCTGCGATCCTGATCGTGCTTCTTGCCGCGGGATCGGCCCAGGCAGCCAAGCCGGCGATCTTCGAGGCAGGTGCCGCGGCCTTCAACATCAACCCCGACACCCCCCAGTACATCGGCGGCTACGGCTACAAGAGCGGGCCGACCACGGAGGTCAACGACCCGCTCGAGGTCCGGGCCTTCTTCGTCGGCCAAGGCAGGAACGCGGCAGTGATGGTTTCGGCCGACTCGACCGGCTGGTTCAGCGCCTACGAGGGTCCCACGATGAAGCCGTACGGAATCGATGCCACCCGGGTCAAGATCGCCGAGGCCCTGAGCAACCGGGGCTACAACGTCACCCCCGAGTCGGTGCTGATCAACTCCACCCACGCCCACTCCACCCCGGTTCTGGTCGGAATCTGGGGCCTGGTCGACTGGAGGTACCTGAAGAAGGTTTCGACCAGCGCGGTCGATGCCGCCATCGCAGCGGCCGACCGGGCGAAGAAGTCCGAACTCTGGGCAGAAACCGGCAGCGTCCGGTCGCTGGTCTGGCAGAACGGCCAGGGCACCAACCACCCGGACGGGTACGAGGCCGACAACCAGCTGCCGGTGCTCTGGGCCCGGGATCCACAGACCAAGGCAACCAACGCGATCTACGTGAACATCCCGAACCACCCGGATCAGTTCCGGGCGGAGGACTACAACAAGTTTTCGGCCGACGTGCCGGGCTACGTCCGCAAGGTGCTGGATGAACAGATCGGTGGCACCGCCGTGGTCGCTTCCGGGACCCTCGGCCGCCAGGAACCGCCGGGCAGCAACCCCGCCTACAGCGAAGTGATTCCCCAGGCGGAGTTCGACATCAACCAGATCCAGCAGACACTGGGGACCGCGACCCCGGTGACCAGGGGTGGAGTTGATGGCGCCCAGGAGCGTTTCACCACCGAGGCGGACAACTCCGACCTGCTGACCCTGATCAGCGGTTTCATGGGGGCCGGCAGCTGCATCGACGAGTTCGAGTACTGCACGATCCCCCGTTCCCGGGCCCCCGAGTACTACAGCCCGGCGGGCGGTGGCGACCCGGCCACCGTCACTGCGACCACCCAGGCGATCCGGATCGGTGATGTGCTGATCGCGTCCAACCCCGGCGAGGCCTTCCCCGAGGTGAACCGGGCGATCCGGGAGTCGGTCAACACCGGCGCCCGCCAGATCCACGTGGCCGCCCTGACCGACATGCTCGGCTACTACTACAACCGCGCCAACTACAACGACGAGCAGATCGGGTCGAGCAACTTCAACACCTACAACGTCGGACCCGATCTCGGCCAGGACAATGCCGACGCGGCCCGGAAGGCAATCGGTGACCTCGGCTTCGCAACGACCCCACAGGTCGTTGATGCCCCGTGGAACCCGGACGTACAGAAGCGGCCCGGGGTTCAGTGGTACCCGAACCGGACCGCTTCGGCCAACCCGACGGTCAGCATCTACGGTTCCGCCACCCGTTCGCAGGACAAGAAGGCGCCGGAGCCGACCGTGATCAACTGGGACTTCGGTGACGGCGACACCCAGACTACCACCAAGGTGGACGGGGACTGGGAGCGGTTCGATCACACCTTCCCCGGTCCCGGCACCTACCAGGTGACCGCCACCGTGTCGAGTGAACACTCGATCGATCACGTGATCAGGGACCGCAGCTGGTCTGACACGATCACGATCGACCCGCCGCTGGAGATCACCGCCAGGGTTGTCAGACGTTCGACTACCGCCGCCACGCTCGCGGTATCCGGCAAACGCGACCGGGGTCACGTTGTCGGCAGCAGCGGCAACGGCAGGCTGATCGCCGCCAGCTGGTCCTCCGCCGGGAAGAACAAGGGTGCGGGTCTCATGCTGACCATCCCGTTCGGGAGGCGCACCGCGAAGGCGGCGGTGACCGCGGTTGACGGCGCCGGCAACACCGCCACCGCTCAGGTGAAGATCCCGCGGGCGCCGGCCCTGAAGGTCAAGCTCCGGGCGAAGACGCTGCGCCTGAAGAGCGGTCGTCAGGGTGTCCTCAGGGCCGTCGTCTCCAACCCGGGTGGTGCCGCCGCCACCGGCGTGAAGGTCTGCGCCACCGGCAACCGGGTGGCGCAACCGGTTCGCCGCTGTGTCAAGGCCGGAAAGCTCGGTGCCGGCAAACGCAAGACGATCAAACTCCGGCTGCGTGGCAAGAAGAAGGGCGCCTCCACCGTGAAGCTGACCGTGAAGTCAGGTAACGCCGGGAGCGCCAAGGCGAAACTCAAGGTTCGCACTCGATAGAACCCACCCCACCCACCCCAGCCGCCGAGGTGTCGAATTCCCGGCACTATGCCGGATAATCGACACCTCGGCGGCTGGGGGCCCGGGGGTTAGGCCTCGGCGGCGCGGACCTTCTCCCGGGCCTGCTCCCGGATCGGAGTCAGCGTTTCCGCCCAGAGTTCAAGCTGGCTCAACATCCGCCCTGCCCCACGTTCGAACCGCTCGCCATCGAAAGCACCGTTCTCGTCAAGGTGGGTGGCCGCGTTCGGGATCGGCACCTGGCTGGCCAGCGGCATCATGCCGAGCTGGGTGAGGGTCGGCTTCAGCGCCTGGACCGCTCTGGCTCCCGCCCACACCCCGCCGTAGCTGACGAAACCGGCCGGTTTGCCCACCCACTCGTGGTAGAGGAAATCGATCGCGTTCTTCAGCGCTGGAGCCGGAGTCGCGTTGTACTCGGGTGTCACGAACACGATCGCGTCGGACCAGTTGACGATCCCGCTCCAGTTGCGGGTGTGCTCACGGGTGTAGGCGAGCAGATGGGGTTCCTCCGGTTCGTCCATGAAGGGGAGGTCCAGCTCGAGCAGGTCAGCCGACCGGACCTCGAAGCGACCGTCGGCTTCGGCGAGCGGCAGGAACCAGTCGGCGACCGGCTTGCCCAGGCGCCCCGGCCGAACCGATGCGATAACCACCAGCAGATTCAACATGGTCGCCAGACTACCGGCGACCGCCGGGACCTCGGGGGATGAACGGGAGCGACGGGACTTGAACCCGCGGCCTCTGGCGTGACAGGCCAGCGCTCTAACCAACTGAGCTACGCCCCCGTGAGCCGGTCGGACTTCCGACCGGACGGCATTATCGCAGCCTCGCCCGAACGGCGGCAGCCGCCCCCGCAAGGTCGACCGGACGACCCCAGAGCCGATCTCGGCAGGGCTGCGAAGCCCGGCGTGCTGATTCGGCGAGCCGAGTGGTGCGCTGGTGAGCTCTGCCTGGCGGGATAGGCACTTATGCTGACCGCCATGAGATTCGTTACCTACGCTTCCGACCGTGGCCCCCGGGCCGGAGTCCGGACCGAAACCGGCCTGATCGACGCTTGGGACCTGATCGGGGACAGTCCCGAACCGAGCCTCAGGAATCTGCTCGCTGCGGAGCGGATGGGGGATGTGCGGGCCGCGATCGAGGACGGCTCCTGGAGCGAGGTGGCGACCTCGCCGGGAAGCATTCTCTGTCCGATCCCGGATCCGGACAAGATCGTCTGTGTCGGCCTCAACTTCCGGGAACACGCGGTCGAGACCGGTCAGGAGATCCCCAGGGCACCGGCGATCTTCGCCAAGTTCCGGAATGCGCTGGTTCCGGACGGCTCCACAGTCACGCTCCCGGCCGCCTCCCGCAAGGTCGATTACGAAGCCGAGATCGCCTTCGTGATCTCGAAGCGGGCTCGCGAGGTGCCGGTCGAGCAGGCGATGGATCACGTCGCCGGCTACACCCTGCTGAACGACCTCTCGGCCCGGGACCTTCAGGGCCGGACCCCGCAGTGGATGCCGGGCAAGGTGTTCGACGGATCCGCCCCCTGCGGCCCCGATCTGGTCACCCCGGATGAGGCCGGTCCGTCCGACGCACTCGAGCTGGGAATGCGCGTGAACGGGGAGGAACGTCAGAGCTCTTCGACCGCAGACCTGATCTTTCCGGTGCCGGAACTGGTCTCGATCCTCTCCAGCTGGATGACCCTGGAGCCGGGCGACATCATCTCCACCGGAACTCCCTCCGGGGTCGGTCTGGGGATGGACCCGATGGTCTGGCTCGAGGACGGGGACGAACTCCTGGTCAGCTCGCCGCAGCTCGGCGAGTTGAGGACCACGATCCGGCGCTGAAACCCCGGCGGGTGGTGGCCAGCGGGGTGTTACGGCCGTTTGGCCCCGGCGATCTCGTTGCGGACCATCGGAATGTCCGCCGAGAGCGGCCGGGACGGCGCCGACCCGGTTCCGCCCGAAACCCGGGCCCCGACGCTGCTCGACCGGGCGGCCGACCACCGGACCCGGACCGGATTGACCCGGAGCAGCTTGCGCCAGGTCGCCGGACCGACCACGCCGTCGTCACCGAGCCCGCGACGCCGCTGGAACCTGCGGACGGCCCGCTTGGTCCGCTTGCCGAAGATCCCGTTGATCTCCAGGTTGTATCCGGCCCCGACCAGGTACTGCTGCATCCAGACCACGGTGTCGCCGCTGCTGCCACTCCGAATCACCGGTCGCTCCCGGGACGGGGTGAAATGGGGGAAGGCCCTGACCGGACGGCCCAGGGTTCTCCAGGCGGACCGGCTTGTTTCCTGCCAGGACCACCAGCTGGGGGCGACCCCGTAGCTTTTCGCGTAGCGACGGAAGTTCTTCAGGGCCTTTGCCGAGGGATCCATCCAGGTCTGGCCGACCGGATAGATCTGGCGTTCGTAGATCGAGTTTTCCCGCCAGGCAATGCCGACCGCTTCCCGGACCGAGTCCCCGATCGCCTTCCAGTAGACCTGTGGCAGGTTTGCGGTCGCCGCACCGGGTCCGAGAAAGACCGAGTAGGGGAAACCCTGGTGGTAGTTGTTGTAGGGGAAGGTTGAAAGCGCGAGCTTGAACTTCGGTCCGACTCGACGGCGCAGCTGGCGGATGTACCGGTCCGCCTGCGAGTAGCGTCCTTCGTACTCCGCTTCGGCATCGATCACGAAACAGTCCGCGCCGCGTTTCTTCGCCACCGCCGACACCGCGGCCTCCCGGGCCGGCTCGCGGCCGTAGACGTACTGCCAGCCACAGACCTTCAGTCCGGCCCGCTGGAAGCGCCTGACCATCGACCGGGTGAACTGGCTCCAGACGTTGGTTCCGTCCCCGGACTTGATGTAGAGCGTGCCCACGTCCGCCCGGCGGGCACGACGGATGATCGCGTCCAGACTCCCGTTCTCGGAGCTCGAGATGTACCAGATCCACATGCCCTGGCGGTCGTACGGCGTGGCGGCCGAGGCCGGTCCCGCCGATCCGGACCAGCCGGCGACGACCAGCACGGAAAGCAGCGCGGCCAGCAGGCCGAGCCGTCGAAGGGGATTGACTCTCATCGGCCTGAAAACACGGTTGGAACTGAATCGGAGCGCATTCGGGTGAGCCTGTACGCTTATCAACCGCTGCCGGTCGGCTGCCCCGAATGACTCCACGCCGCAAACTTTCTTTCGCTCTGGCCGCCCTTCTCGGGACGGTTCTCATCGTCGTTTTCGCCACCCAGGCCCAGCCTGCGGCACTGACCAGTCCGCTGGCGCTCTACCAGGGAGACCTGCGCCAGGACGGCAACCGGGTCGAGTTCACGATCGACACCGCCGGTCCGGTCGACACCGGCACCCTCGACGGCCTGCCGGACATGGACGACGGGAAGAGCCGGTTCCTCTGCCTCGAACTCACCGCCGAATCGGGAGGCCGGGGAGCCCGGGTCTGCCTGGCGCCGGAGGACAGGGTCGGGATCACCCCGATCGGGCCGGACGGCGGGAAACCGTCGACCGTGGAGGCCGAGATCCTGCGCCCCGGAAACGACCGGATCACCGCCCGGTTCCCTTACGGGCTGCTCGATCTCGATCCCGGTCGCTACCGGTTCCGGTTCGTTTCCTCGGACGGAAGCTGCGGATCCAGGCCGGATGACCGGTGTGTCGACTCGATCCCGCAGGGTCAAGGCCCCGGTTTCAACCTCAGGGTCCCGGCCCTCACCGGCTGCCAGAACGATGGTGGCCGTGAGGTTCGCAACGGTGCGCGGGACCAGAAAGCGGTCGCCCTTACCTTCGACGACGGGCCGGGGGTGTCGACCCCGGAGATCCTCCGGATTCTCCGTGAGAAGCGGGTTGATGCCACCTTCTTCCTCCTCAGTTCGATGATCTCCCAGGACCCGGAGGCGGTGAAGCAGATCCCCCGTCAGGGCAGCGAGGTGGCGAACCACTCGATCGCGCATGCTGCCCTTCCTCCGCTCTCCGACATCGAACAGGCAAACCAGGCGATCTCGGAGGCTTCCGGGGTGACGCCGTGTGCCTTCCGGCCCCCGTACGGTGCGGTTGACGCAAGCCTGGTCGCCCGGGCCAGACAGGCCGGTCTCGACACGGTGCTCTGGGATGTCGACACCGAGGACTGGCAGAGCTACACCACGATCGACTCGATCCTCGCCAACGTGAAGACAAACGCCACCAACGGCTCGATCATCCTGATGCACGACGGCGGCGACCAGCCCCGGCCGAAGACGATCGAACTCCTGCCGAAGCTGATCGACCAGTTGCGGAACGACGGGTTCGCTCTAGTCACCGTGTCCGAGCTGCTAGGCAACGAGATCACCTGGGAACCGCTCGGCAAACCCTGACCGGGATCCGCTCGTCGAACTCGGCTACCCTGTCGGCAGGGAGCAGTACTGAACTGAATCGGGAGGAGCTTCGTGCGTCGTATCAGCTTGATCACGCTCGCCCTGCTGGCGGGCCTGTCCGTACTCACCGGATCCGCTTCGGCGCACAAGGTGGAGAAGGCCACCGGTGGCCTGAAGGACACCCTGAAGACGAACGTCCTCGCGAAACCCGGCAACGGCCTGAAGGACACCCTGAAGACGAACGTTCTGGCAACACCGGGCTCAACGGTGACCCTGTCGGCGACCGGATCCAGCTTCGACCGCGGCAGATTCACCGCGGTCAGGAAACGCCGCCTCAGGGTCGGTCGGAGCGGCAGACGGACGGTCAGACTGGTCACCACCGGGGTTGCTCGCCGTGAGGGTGCCGGCTGCCAGGCGGTGAACGTCACGGTCATCGCCCGCTCCGGGCGCCGGGTCACGAAATCAAGGGTCCGTCTTCAGCGAGTCCGTCCCTGCACCCCGCAACGGGTGGATCTCTCCCGGGCCGATGACTGCGAGTTCATCGCCCGGCCGAAGGAGGGCATGTGCATGCTGCCCTTCCCCAGCGACTTCTACACACGTCCGGACCGGAACAGTCCGACCGGGAAACGGATCCGCTTCACCGAGGCTGCGATGCCGACCAACCGGAACGGGGTGCCGATCGACCCCTCCACCTACTCGGACTCGGACGGCTTCAGCCAGGGATCCGGGATCGCCTTGAAGGTGCCCGGGGTCGACAGCATCGCGGCCGTCACCGCCAACCGGCTGGTTCCGATCAACCACCTCGGCCGGTATGCCGACCGCAACCAGCGAGTGGTCGTGATCGACACCAGGACCGGCAAGCGCCACCCGATCTGGGCCGAGATCGACTCCAACGCCAACCTGACCCGCGACCGGCTGCTGGAGATCAAACCGGCCGAGAACTTCCGCTCCGGTGGCCGCTACATCGTCGCCCTGCGCAACCTGACCGACCAGTCCGGCCAACGACTCCAGGCGCCGGGCGCCTTTCGTTTCTACCGGGACGGGATCAAGTCCGGCCAGAAGAGGATCGAGCAGCGCCGGGCCCATTTCGAAGGGCTCTTCCGCACTCTGCGCCGGGCGAAGATCAAGCGGAGCGACCTTTACCTGGCCTGGGATTTCACGGTTGCCAGCGACGAGAACAACTACCGCCGGGTGCTCAGCATGCGCGACCGGGCCTTTGCCGAACTGGGCGACACGAATCTGGCGGACAACCGGATCGAACCGGGCAGTTCCGCCCCGGACTTCACGATCGACTCGGTCCAGAACTTCACGCCGCTCCAGAATTCGCAGGTGGCACGAAGGATCAAGGGACATTTCACCGTCCCCTGCTTCCTCAAGTCGACCAACGACCAGCCCGACTGCGCCCCGGGCAGCATCATGGACCTCGACGAAAATCGACTGCCGAGACGTCACGGCAACTGGAGCGCCAACGTCGAGTGCATCCTGCCGCAGTCGGCGATGGACGGATCGAAGCTGCGGCCGATGATGTTCGGCCACGGCCTGCTCGGCCGGGCCGACGGGGTGAACGGCTCGGTCAACCCGGATCTGGCCCAGAACCACAAGATGCTGGTCTGCGGCACCGACGAGATCGGGATGGCCGGCGACGACCCCGGCGAGGTGATCATGGCGCTGCTGGACCTTTCCCGGTTCAAGGTGGTGCCCGATCGCCTGGCCCAGGGGATCCTCAACGAACTCTTCCTCGCCCGGCTGATGTACCACCCGGACGGGCTGGGAACGGACCCGGCCTTCCAGGTGGACGGCGAGTCGGTGATCGACGGGCGGGCCGTCTACTACATGGGTGCCAGCCAGGGCGGAATCATGGGTGGCGCGTTGACCGCCGTCTCGCCGGACTTCACCCGGGCCTCACTGCTGGTCGGGGCAATGAACTACTCAACCCTGCTGCCCCGCTCGATCGACTTCGATCTGTACGCCGGTTTCCTCAACCCCTCCTACCGGAACGAGATGGCCCGGCCGCTGATCTTCAACCTGATGCAGATGCTCTGGGATCGCAGCGAACCGAACGGCTACGGCCACCGGATGACCGACAACCCGCCGCCGAACACCCCTAGACACGAGGTAACCCTGCAGATCGCGCTCGGTGACCATCAGGTCAGCAACTTCGCCTCCGAGGTCGAGGCCCGCACCGTCGGGATGGCGACCAACGGACGGCCGGTCGATCCCGACCGCTGGCCGGACTACGACATTCTCTGGAACGTTCCGCGGATCAAACCGTCCGAGTACCCGTACCACCGGTCGAACATCATCTACTTCGACGGCGGCCCGATCCGCACCGACCCGGGGAATCCGGGCAGAACGATCGGCACCACCCCGCCACCGTTCACCAACCTGCCGAACCGGGCCGGACAGGATCCTCACGGGGCCCCGGGAGGGGCAGGCAAGGCGGTTCAGATGACCTCGGACTTTCTGCAGCCGAACGGCTACATCGAGGACATCTGCGCCCCGAAGTCCTGTTACAGCGACATCTGGTCTGGCCTGCCCTGATCGGACCGTCCCCGGACGGCTACCTGACCGGGCGGTAGAGCATCCGGTTGCCGAGCAGTTCGGTGACCGTCACAAACCGGTAGCCGCGCCGCCGCAGTTTGCGGATCGCCCGCGGCAAGGCGGCGACGGTCTGCCCGCGCGGCCCGCCGGCGTCGTGCATCAGCACGATCGACCCGCGCCGCACACCGTGGGAGATCCGGCTCCGGATCGTGCCCGATCCGGGGAGACTCCAGTCGACCGTGTCGACATCCCAGATCACGCTCTTCATCCCCGCCCGGCGGGCGGCCGACTTCAGACCTGAGCCGATCGCGCCGTAGGGGGGTCGGAAGAGGCAGGGCCTGAACCCGGTGCGGCGCCGGATCGCCCGGCTGGCTCGGGAGATGTCGGAGTAGCCGGGGAGCAGAGCGTGATTCGAACTGTGGTTGGCGAGTTCGTGACCGGCGGCAAGCACCTTTCGGGCCATCCCCGGATATCGGTTCACCTGCGAACCGAGCATGAAGAAGGTTGCCTTCACCCTGAAGCGCCGGAGCTGTCGCAGCACCGCCGGGGTGGCCGGCCCCGGTCCGTCGTCGAAGGTGAACGCGACCAGCTTGCGTCGACGCGGGCCGTGGGAGACGACCCCGCCGTTGCCACCGGTGCAGCCGACCACCCGCACCGGCCGGAGCCGGTAGTTCAGCTTTCTGGCAGTCGGAAAGGTGGCCGCGCATCCGGACCTCCCGTCGGCCCCGTCGCAGCTTCCGTCGGCGTAACTGATCTGCCAGCGGTACCCGGCGGGGCGAAGCCCGGCCAGGTCCGGGCGAAACGCCGCGGTCAGGCCCCGCCTGCCGCGTCGCATCACATCGGCCTCGATCGTTTTCCGGGAGATCACCTTCCCGTTCGGGGCGAGGCGCGAGACCCCGACCCGGTGGTACGGCCGCCGGCGGCCACCGAAGCAGATCCGGACCAACCCCCGGGTCCCGGCCCGGGACAGGTCGAGGCAGAGGTAGCGGGCACGGTCGCGACGGAACTCGGGCCGGGGATCGAGCTTTCGCAGCATCACAGGTTTCACGGTCCGGACCTGGACGATCAGGGATCGCCCCGACTGGGAGAGCTTCGCCCGCTCGATCGGCCGATGCTTCACCCCGGTCGCGGCGGGGGTCGCAACCAGGCAGATGACACCAAGCAGAGCACCGGCCAGCGTGAGCCGAAGGATGGCGGCGGGCCGTCCCGACCGTCCTGCCGGTTGGCTGTCAGCCGACTGTGCTTCCACCGAGCCAAGTATAGGCCGGGCCGGGAGCGGTCAGTCCCGGGTGGCAACCGGAGGGAGAACCAGCTCCGCAAAGACCGCCCGGTGGTCGGTTCCGGTGACCGGTTCGACATCGAAATCGGAAACCCGGATCCCCCCCTGGGCCAGCACGTGATCGATCGTCACCGGCGGCGGCCACCCGATCCGTGAAGGCCAGGTGAAGGACAGGCCTCGACCGACCGCAGCGGCGGCATCCTCGTAGCCGGTGTCGATCAGGTCCCGCAGCCGGGCGTGGTCGAGGGTGGCGTTGAAGTCCCCGGCCAGCACCAGCGGAAGTTCCCGGCTACCCGCAGCCGGGAGGGCCTGCAGATCACGCCGCCATTCGGGGGTGGATCGCGGGCCGGTAGGAGCGGTCGGGTGAACCGCAACCAGGTTCAGCGGGATCGAGTCCGGCACCTGTACCGCGGTGATGAACTGGGCCGGGCGAGTTTCCAGCCGTTCGAGTCCGGCCAGGGGCCAGCGCGACCAGATTCCGGCTCCGACTCCCCGCGGTCCCGGCTCGAGCACCGTTTCGGGATAGAGAGGTTCGATCCCGGCCTTCTCCAGACCGGCGATCGCCCCTGTGGTCAGTTCGGTCAGGACCAGCAGATCAACATCGCGAGAGGCCGCCAGCGCGAGCAGTTCCCGGGGATCGGCCTGCCCCCGGTGGAGGTTCAGGGCGAGGATCCGGACCGGACGGCCGTGACCGACCGAGGTCGGGGTCCCGAAGCCACGGGGACCGACCGCCAGAATGAAGACAAGCGTCGCGATCACCAGGAAGACCACCGGCAGCCACCGTCGAAGCAGCACCGCCGTGAGCAGTGAGAGCAGGGTGGCGATCAGCGCATACGGCGTGTAGGCGATCACCTGCACCAGCGGCCAGCCCCGTTCGAGACCGCCGATCCGGACCAGGGCCCAGACCAGCAGCGGCACGGTCAGCCCCCAGGCAACAACGCTGCGCCAGATCCCTCCGGGCCGCTCCCGGGTCAGCCGGGGCCTCCCGGTCCGAGCCGCTGCTCCATGATCCGGACCGCCTCCGGATTGCGATCGATCAGCACACAGTCCCGGCCAAGCTTCGATGCGACCGCCCCGAGGGTGCCGCTGCCGGCGAAGAAGTCGAGGCAGCGGTCGCCCGGTTCGGTGGAGGCCTGGACGATCCGTCGGAGGACCCCCTCCGGTTTCTGGTTCGGATAGCCGGTCTTCTCGCGGCCGTTGGTGGGCACGATGGTGTGCCACCAGACATCGGTCGGGAGCTTGCCGCGAGCCGCCTTCTCGGGGGTGACCAGGCCGGGGGCCATGTACGGCTCACGGTCAACCGCGGCTGAATCGAAGTGGTATCGCTCCGGGTCCTTCACGTAGACCAGGATCGTGTCGTGCTTGGCCGGCCAGCGCCGTTTCGACTTTCCTCCGTAGTCGTAGGCCCAGATGATCTCGTTGAGAAAACTGTCCCGACCGAAGATCCGGTCCAGCAGAACCTTGACGTAGTGGGCCTCCCGACAGTCGAGGTGCAGATAGAGGGTCCCGCGCTCGTCCAGCAGCCGCCTCATCAGATGGGGTTCGAGGAAGGCAACGTAGTCGTCGTGGCGGTCATCGTAGGAGATCCTGGAGGCTCCTCGGTCCGGTAGGCGCGCCCGCCGAAACCGGTCCGGTCGCCCTCGGTATCCCGGTCAACCCTGATCGTCCGCCGGGTCTGCCGATGCCCGGTGTTGAACGGCGGATCGATGTAGACAAGCCGGAAGGACCCGTCCCCGAACCGCGGCAGAAGCTCGAGGCTTTCCCCGAGCAGAATCTCGATCTCCCCTCGGGACTCCGCCGAAAGCTCCTCACCAGCCGCCACCGGGCCACCCTACCGCGAGGGGTGGCGCCTCACTCGTCGTGCGGGTCGCTGCGGTCGGCCGACAGCACCACCCGAAACAGCCCGTAGACCATCAACGGGAACCCGATGAAGATCACCACCATCGCCACAATCGCGGTTATCCCCATCCGCTCAGGCCCTCATTTCCCGGACCGCCCCTGACGGATGTGGCAAACCGGGCATCAGTCGGAGATCCAGTAGATGATGCGCTGTCGTCCACGGCTGCATTTTGCCTTGCCCCGGCCGGTACCCGTGGCCCACGATCGGCAGCGCCACTGACGGTAGGCCAGTCTGCTGCAGCGCGGCAGGTTGGTGCAGCGCAGGCGGTGAATCACTCTCTCTGCCGTCCGGCAGCCGACTCCCCGGGCCACGTAACGGTGAACGTTGAAGTTCAGATACCCGCAGCCCCGCCACCGGATCCGGTGGGAGATCCGGCGGACGTCGTTCCCCGAGGTGGCCCCAGAGCAGGATGCCTCGGCCGGTGAGCAGTCGGCGACGCTCGGGCCGACGGTGCCGGCTGCGGCCGACCCCGGCGCGAGACCGACCGCCAGAGCGGCCACCAGGACGATGATGACTCTTCTCACCCGTTGTCTCCTTCAAGGCGGTGGACGAAACCGAGTCCCGATCGTACCCCTCCCCGGGACCGATGGGCGGTGACGGACTTGAACCGCCGGCATCCTGCGTGTAAAGCCCCCATGGTGACCAGAGTATGAGTCCGAATAGGTCAGTTTCGCACGGTAGAGCCAAGTTGAGTCGGCTGAGTCGGTCTCACTCGGCCTGAGTTGGCCTGGGTTGGTACATCCCGCGGTACATCGGGACCGATCGACCGGGGGTTGCGTAACGGCCCTGCCCGGCGTGTCCCATTCAGTCAGACCGGAAGGACGGTTTGGCAATGAACGCGAATTCAGAACCGAAAGGTTCCCTCGTCGTCTACGAGACCAAGGGCGGTACGCCTCGCTACCGGGCGAAGTGGCGAGACAGGAACGGTAGGCAATGCTCGCCGACGATCGGCCCGGCGTGGTTGACGAAGAAGGACGAACGATGGATCCGACGAGCAGGCCGAGTTCAGCCGGGATATTTCAACGAGCAGCAGGCCTATCTACGGATGGCCGATCTGATCGCGGAACACGACGCATCGCTGCCACGACCAGGTGATCCGAAGCCGGTGCTATTCGGGGAGCTGGCCGACGCCTGGCTCGAATATCTGTCCCAGGGCGGCCGGGCCAAGCCCTCCACCCTGATCGACTACCGGATCATGATCGCTCGCCCCGGCCCCTGCGCCCGAGGAGGCGGCGAGCGCAAGGCCCGCATCATGCGCGAGTTTGCCGAACGAGAGGCCGCCGCGATCACGACCGGAGAGGTGGCTGCGTTCCTGGACCAGCTCGTAGTGGAGGGCCTTGGTGCACGCAACGTGAACCGGCACCGACAGACACTCCACGCCATCTTCGCCTTCGGCATGAGGCCGGGTACCTACGGACTGGCCAAGAACCCGGTCTCCGACACGGAGAAGCAGCGCGAGGACGGACCGGCAGCGATCGACCCCTTCACCACCGAAGAACTGGCCGCGATCGAACGTGTGGCGAGGGAGGGACTACATCGCAAGCGACCGGAGGGCTTCTATGGCCCCACCGTTCACCGAGAGTGGCAGCGAATGAACGAACAGGACGCAGCGATCTTCATGCTGGCTGCCTACACCGGGCTTAGGCAAGGCGAGCTAAGAGCGCTCAGGTGGCGGCACATCTTCCTGGCCGAGCAGCGGCTGTCGGTTGAAGAGGCGATATCGGGCGACGAGTTCTCCACCACCAAGAGTAGAAAGGTGCGATCGGTGCCCTTGGTGGAGGCAGCATGTGACCTCATCAGCGGGCTACGCGCAAGAGACTGGATGCTCGGGGACGGGGATCTTCTCTTCTGTGCCAATGACGGAAGCCCACGCCGGTGCCTCGGCGCTTCGCAGGAGGTTCAAGCAGGCCCAGAGGAAGGCCGGAGTACGAGAGCGGCGGTTCCATGATCTCCGCCACACCTTCGGCTCGATCGCGGTGCGACGGTTCGATCCAGTCACGGTTCAGCGACTCATGGGCCACGCCAACCTGAAGACAACGGAGCGCTACATGCACAGCCGACCACGCGCCGACGACGCCACCCAACTTGCGGAGGCCTTTGCGTCGGACGGAGAACCCCGTCCGGAACCGGCGAGACCCAGGCCCTTCTCGCACAAGGGCACCGGTTCGAGCTTTCGGCTGAAAGCGAAGATCAGCAAGTAATCGGTACCCATCCCTGACCCATAATTTGCCCCTTCCGGCATCTCCCGCCGCTACCATGGACACATGACGGCCAAGGAACAACTGCGCGAGCACGTCGAGGCGCTGAGCGAAGACGACGCGGCAAGGTGCTGCGCGCGTGCTGATTCAGCAGCTGGGCGATGGCGATCCCTGGTACCCACCCGGACGTGGCACCCCTCAGCGAAGAATCCTTCAGCCCCGAGGACCAGGCACTGATCCAGGAGGGCAGGGAAGACGCGCCGAGGCAGGCCGAACCGTCAGCCTGGAAGAACTGCAGGCCAAGTACGGGTGAGCCCCAGCACCTGGAGGTCGAGTTCGCAAGACGCGCCGAGCGTGACCGCGACGCCGACCCACCGGTGGCAGCGGGTACTGGTCGCGATCGCCAGCCTCGGCGAATCACATCGTCATCCTGCCTCCAAGCCCCTCGCGGGAAGAAGCGAATGGCGGCTGCGGGTCGGTGACTGGCGGGTCATCTTCGAACGAGACCCCAAAGCCGAGGCCGTCAGGATCATCAAGTCCTGCCACGCGGCCGCGCCTACGAACGGTAGACAGCCACGTAAGCCCGCCAATCTGATCGCATGGTGAGCCCGCTTCAAGGAAGGTGAATTTATCGCTCCTCAGCACCACTTTTCCCCAATGCCATCCCCCTTCCACACAGTATCACCAGAACATATGTTCGTATATATGGGTAGGTAACGGCACCTGCTGAGCCACTTCGATTGCGCACGTCGAATGACGACTACGGCGGGGCCCGTTCCGTTTCTCCGGATGACGCTCGGATTCGGGACGCCCCTGGCGGTGCCATGAGACCTCCGTGTTCCGGCCTAGACTAGGCGCATGCCTTTTAGTGCCCAGATTTACCCGCTTCTGATTTCTTCGCCGAGTGATGTGAACGCCGACGCTGACATCGCTATCGAAGCAACTCTGCGCTGGAACGTCATATATGGACGGCAGTTCAATTCGTCCGTGATGCCGCTTCACTGGACGCGCCATGTGGCCGCCGAGTATGGCGTTCGACCCCAGGAATCCATAAACAATCAGCTTGTTGAGGAAGCCGAGATAGTGATCGCACTCTTCTGGCACCGACTGGGTTCTGACACTGGGAAGTCGGATTCCGGAACTATTGAAGAGATCGAGGAAGCGCACGATCGAGGCGCCCATGTTGCGGTTCTGCGATGCAGGCGCGACATTCCGTCAGACGACCTCGATGCCGAACAGGCCAGCAAGCTGGATTCCTATCTTCTAGGGCTGCGAGACAAAGCACTCGTTCTCGACTACGAAGATGACAACGGGCTCAGGCAACATGTGGAGACGATCTTGACCCGAGCCGTCAGTGCTTCATCCGCACAAGCTAAAGCTGAAGCCACGGTCGCCGCCCCATCCAGTGAGATACAGCCAGCGGCTCAGGTTTGGCCGGGACTGGAACGGCGTGAAGCGGTCAAAACCGACTCGAAAGGTCGGGTGAAGACAGAGAATCGTTGGTTTCTCAAGCTTTCGAATACCGGAACGGAGCCAGCAAAGCACGTGAAGTATGTGCTCGAGCCCGATGGCGAAGGAGAAATACCACACGATCTTGGAGACGACCGCGAGCTGGAGTCGCTCCCGCCAGAAGGTGAGTCAGAGACTCAGCTCTATCTCCACTCCGGGGTTGCCTCTCAGGTCCGCTGCACCGTTACCTGGGAGGATTCCGGCAGGGAGCAGCGAGGCGTCGGACTTCTCCGATTCTTTTAGTTATGCGACCACAGGTCTCTGGAGAAACGCGACCCGAAGGCTCAGTTCGGATCCTCAATATTTATTGACGGTGGTGACGGTGCCATCGACAAAGATCAACTGATACACGTTGTCCGTTAGGTCGTAGTACCAGATCACGCCAACGCCAGAAATATCCTGATCCCGGTCAGGCGGTCCGAGTGTCTGCCTTACCTCATCGGAAGTCATTCCCAGCACGTCCTTGGTGGGCAAATACTTTGACTTCGCTTTGAAGATCTCATTCGACTCGACAAGTTGGGCCATGAATTTCAACGCTTGCTGAAGCGTTTGTCCTGTGTCGATGGAAGCAAAGTCCCGCTCATAGAGCTGTCGTTAGCCTGGGCCTTCGGCGCCCTGCTGGTGGCCTTCGGGTACTTGCGCCCAAACCGCTTCATGAATTCCTTGGTGACTGCTGCCCTCGCCGCACCATCGAGGTTACGCCACTTCATCTCCGATCCAGCGAGCAGGTCCGCCGTAGTCGCATTGGCCGTTGCTCACCATCGTTTTCATCACTGGCGGGCATTGGACCGGACTCAGACTCAAGCGAGCCATCATCGCTCGGAGATCGACGCAGGTCTCAAGAGCATCAACGGCTTCAGCGGGGAGGTCATTCGAATAGGAGACGGTGGCCGTGGGAGTTCTTGAGATCTTCGAGACAAAACCGTTCTCGCGGTCAAAATCGGGATCCTGAACGAGCCGCGTCATTCTTTCTGATCGGTAGAAGGAGATCACAACTCGATGTCTCTTTTGAGGGAAATGGGTAGTAGCCGATCAGGTCGGCCTGAGACTTACCTACATCAGTTGACTCTGCTCGATCGATCCTAAGATCGGTCTCATCGAGACACTCGGCGACAGTGGCTGGAGTAACCGCTCGGGCGAGTACCATCGTGATCAGTGCCGCATCCGGCCAGCACCAGCCGAGAGCGACGGCCAAAGTCCCCAGTAAAAGCGCATCGATTCCTCCTTGACGAGCGACACGCTCCAGCCTAGCGGACCGTGAGGTGAACTAAGAGGCGGTTCGCGGCGGTTCAGCCCATCGGAATCATCGATCCCGCAGCGAAGACGACTACCTATCACCGGTACATTCCGTGGTACATCGAAAGCGCGGTGCCGCCGCGAGCGCGCGCCGTGGAGGGCGCGCTTTCGGCGGCTGAGCGTCAATCAGGCTGGATGGGCGGTACTGGGCTCGAACCAGTGATCCCTGCGTGTAAAGCAGGCGCTCTACCAACTGAGCTAACCGCCCGTAAGGGTGGTTATGCCTTCTGTCGGGTTCCCCAGGTAGTGCCGCGGGTCAGCCCGGGACCGGAACGCAGGTCAGATCCTTTCCGCTGACCGGGACCACTCCGGATGGCGGCATGGGTGCCTTCGGCTTCGCCTTGCGCCCGTCTGTCGGGGCAAGGTGGGTGCGGAAGAATCAGGCTGATCGCATCTCTGGGCACGTATCGAGTTGTCAGATCGAGGCTGCCGGTGATCATCGGGTAGAGGGTCGCGTACGGCCAGGTGGGTCTGGCAGCGGCGATCTGCGGGGCAAGCGTCTGGAGGTCACTGAAGGTGAGGTGCTTCGCTCCGGTGAGCTCCAGGCCAGTTTCCGGCTGATGGGCATTTACGAACCAGCGGCAGGACTTGTCCTGCTGGCAGCTCGCGGGTCCGTACGTTGACCAGGTTGACCAGCTCTGGCTCCGAGATCTGCTTCGACTCAAGTGGAGTTCCGAACTGACCGTCAACCAGCTCCCCGCCGGGGAACTCGACCGTGAAAGCGTCGGAGGTGTGATCGACCGAGGCGACGGTAAAGAGCCCCGGCTGGCCAGGTCTGCAAACCAGCGACGTGTAGACCGCCCGGTCTGGGGTGCAGGCATGTGAGAAGCGAACCAGAGGCGAGCGCCGCATCATCACCACCCCGCCCTCACACATCCGGGTGTTGGCCGAAACCGGCCGGACGCGAGCTGATCGACCAGCTCAAACGACCGGGTGCCGACCCTGGACTTGCCGGTGAGTGGCGGAATACTCAACTCCAGGGAGTCTTGCGCCGCGGCCTGTCCCGAGGGAGCAACCAGCAGGCCGGCAACGACCACCGCCACCGGGAGCACAAAGCCCAATTTCCATCTCCCCGCCATTTGATCAACCTAGCGCCGGGACCAACCGGGACATTTGTCGCGATTTTGCGGACTCGGGGGCGAGTTTCTGCCCGAGGCTTCAAGATGAACCGTTGTTGGACACTCCGAAGGAACCTCTCGAATCATGGCCCGATCCACACCCATCCAGAACGAGAATCGCACCACGATCAAGCTCAAGACGCGGGCCAGCCGGACCGTGAACGGACCGAGGAGCTGATCGAGGTCGCGTCGCCACGGACCAGGGAGGGTCAGATGAACCAGTTGATCGAACTGGTCCAGGAGCGGTTCCCGGGAGCCGAACTCCGGGTTTTCCATGACGGGGCCGGTTCATTTACCAGGGACGACCTTCACGTGGTTGCGGTCACCAAGATCCCCTCGAAGTACCCAGTGACCACCGCCGGGCGTGGACGACCGGGGCGAAGGAAGACGGTGCGACGAGTCAGCTCCGTCTCACTGCCTGAGCGGCCTTCCACCCGGTGAACTCCTCCGAGGGACAGCTCGGTCTGCCCGGCATGGGGGTAGAGAACCGCAGCCTGTTCAGCGAACACTTCCTTGACGATCGCTTGCCGGAGTGGGGTGAGTTCCAGCAGATTGATCCCGCATCGATCGCCAACCAGCTCGGAAAGATCTGGGAGCAGGAACGCGGGACCATTGCCTCCGCCAACGAGTCCCAGACCGAAGACAGGCTGGGTGAAGCCGCTTCTCGAACTGCTCGGTTTCGAGCGTATGGTCCAACCGAACAGTCGACTCGAAGCGGTCGCCGGATCCCGGACTACGCACTGTTTACGTCACTTGACGACCGTCAGGCCTCGGAGAAAGCGGAGGGGTTGGGCCGATTCGAGCGTGCCGTCGCTCTGGCGGAAGTAAAGCGTTCTCGATCGCGCTCGACAAACGAAGCGCCGGAGCGGGACCACAGAGCCCCGAAGCCCAGGTACTCGACTACATGTGGCGTACCCGGGTGCGATGGGCGATCCTCACCAACGGCAAGGAGTGGCGGCTCTACGGCCAGGCCGGCGACCTGGTCGAGGCGGCACATCTGAGCATTCCCGATCTGCCCGGGTTAATCGAATCCGGCGATCCGGAAGAGCTGCGCTACTTTCTCGCTTTCTTCGGTGCTGCCTCGTTCCGGCCCGACGAATCGGGAACCTGCTTTCTCGACCGGGTGCTGGCCGAGAGCGAGGCCGGTGCTCGCCGAATCGGAGACTCGCTTCGCGACCAGATGTTCAACGCTGTGCCGAGGATTGCTTCCGGTCTGATCGGCGAGGAGGAGCGGACCGATGCCACCCTGGAGGAAGGTTTCTCCAACGCGCTGGTGGTGCTCTACCGGATCCTGTTCTGCCTCTACGCCGAGTCACGGGGGCTGCTTCCGGTGGATAACCGTCGCTACCTGACCTACAGTCTGCGGGAGCAGCGGGACCGGGTGAACCGGGAGAGCGGCGGATCGATGCGTTCGAACCGCTTCTACAACGACCTGGAGATTCTGTTCAGTCTGGTCGATGAGGGCGACCCGGACCTGGGGATCAACCAGTACAACGGCGGACTCTTCTCCGGAGGAACGGCATCCATGGCTGACCGGGCGTTCGGTTCCCGACCCGCTGATGAGGGAGGCGCTCCTGGCGCTCTACACGGTCGATGGCGAGGCGATCGACTACCGTGACCTCTCGATCCGCACCTCGGCACGATGTACGAGAACTGCTCGAGCACCGGCTCGCGGTCGAGGACGGTGAGATCGTCCTCGCTGCGCCGCCGGGCGCCACGAGGTCGGGTCTTACTTCACCCCCGAGCCGATCGTTGACGATCGTCGAACGAACCAGACTCTCGACCCGCTGCACAAGGCCGAACCGCCGCCCGGCTCCGCGAGGCCGGAGTATCGGCGAAGCCGCCCGCGAGGAAGTTCCTCAAGACCACCGTCTGCGACCCGGCGATGGGCAGCGGGCACTTCCTGGTCTCCGCCGCGACCTACATCTCCAGGTTCATCGCCACCGAGCCCTCGCAGGAGGGGGTCGAGATCGACGAACTCGCAATCCACCGACAGGTGACCGAACGCTGCCTCTACGGGGTGGATCTGAACCCGATGGCGGTTGAACTCGCCCGGTTGGCGATGTGGCTGATCACGGTGGACGGCACCAGGCCACTCACCTTCCTGAGTGAACCTGCGGTCCGGCAACTCGCTGGTCGGGGCCGACGTTGACGATCTCCGCAGCGACATCCTTTTTGACCAGCGCCTGACCACCGAGATCGCCCAGATGATCGCGGCGACCGGCGAGATCCGGGCGACCCCGAGCGACCGGGCGGACGAAGTCCACGACAAGGAGGAACTGGCCCGTGAGTCCGGATCCTCAGGGACGAACTCGAGGTGCTGGCCGACGAGTCGATCGGACGCTACTTCCCGGACGGGCCGGATCACCCGTTCCACTGGGAGCTCAGCTTCCCGGAGGTCTTCTTCGAGGATGACGGGAGCCCGGGCACGGGACTCGGTTTCGACGCAATCGTCGGCAATCCGCCATACGTACGGATCCAGGAACTCGGCCGGGAGATTGCTGACTACTGCCGGAACCGGTTCGCCTCAGCCCACGGCAGCTTCGATCTCTACATCGTCTTCATCGAACGGTCCTTCGGGCTGCTGGCCAGCTCGAGTAGCTCGGCTTCATCGTGCCGAACAAGTTCCTCAAGCTCGAATCCGGCTCGAAACTGCGGGCACTGCTCGCCTCCGGGGGACTGGTGGACGAGGTGGTTGACTTCGGCGACACCCAGGTCTTCGCGGGCGCAACCAACTACACATGCATCCTCGGCCTCAGCCCGGAACCGGCGGCCGAGGTCGCCTACTCGCGAGTGAAGGACCCGGGACGGACCCCCTGTAGAGGCGATATCGACCGAGCCGAAGCCAGAGCACTTCCCGACTTCGGATCTGAGTGAAGAGCCCTGGGTACTGGTGCCGGCCCGCGAGCGGTCGATCATTGAGACTGCCCGGTCCGGAGCCATCCAATTGAGCGAAGCCGTCGACGCGATCTTCACGGGGCTCCAGACCAGCGCCGACCCGATCTACATCGTCGAGGACCGCGGCCCGGGGCCGAACGGCCGCCGGGTCTACTCGAAGGAGTCCGGACGGGAGCTGGAGCTGGAACCCGACCTGCTCCATCGGCTGGCCAGCGGCGGGGACATCGACCGCTGGGCGATCAGGCCGCTGGGTGACCTGCTGATCTTCCCCTACAGACGGGGTGAGAACGAACAGATGCGACTGCTCACTCCGGAGGAACTCGCCGCCCTGCCGCTGACCGCCGCCTATCTGGGGGAACACGAAGAGAAGCTGCGCGGTCGCGAAAGCAAGAAGATGGATCACGACAGCTGGTACGGATACGTGTACCCCAAGAGCCTCGGGCTCCATGACAAGCCGAAGTTGGGCGTGCCCCGGCTCTGCGACCGGCTTCACGCAGTCGATCAAGATGGGACCGTCTACCTGGACAACGTGGACGTAAACGGGATCCTCACAACTGCGACCGGGCCCGGGCTCTGGGTGCTGGCCGCCATCCTGAACTCTCGGCTCCCTGGACTTCGTATTCCGCTTGCAGTCGGTGCCATTTCGTGGGGCGTACTACTCCGTAACGAAGCAGTTCATCTCACCGCTGCCGATCCGGATACCGGTCGCGGACCAAACCATGGAGCTGGAGAGTCTGGCCAAGGGTCTTCACAAGGCCGCCTCGGCTCGCAACGCCGAGAAACATGAGTTCCACCGCTGGCTGGGCGAACTGATCGAGATGCCGGTGAAGGTCTGGCTCGGTACACAACGCTTGATTCATATGAGGAGATCGGTAGCGACGGGATCCTGGCGTCCTCCGGCACAACCGCCGCCGACTCGGGATCAACCCGGACAGCCGGGCGCTCGGCGAACAGGTCCGCACTGAGTACGAGACCAGCCTGGAGAAGCTTGGAGGCCTGAACCGGACGATCCAGGCGGCGGAAGTGCACAGCTCGAGGACGCCGTGTTCGATCTCTACGAGATGTCGCATCCCAGCGCGACACGATCAACGCCGATACCCGGCTGAAGCACCCGGGCGAGAGGCCGTCGGCTACGCGGCAGCAGTCGGGGTGACTGAGGTGGTCTGTTCGGGGGGGCGGGCGAGGGTGCCGTGGCGGTGCCTGACCACGAGGATCGCGATCGCTCCGGCGGCGATCACCGCGAGGCTTTCAAGCTGGGCCGCGGTCAGGCCGAGGGCCACCCGGTCGTTGGTCCGGAGGAACTCGACCAGCAGACGCTCGGTCCCGGCGAACATCAGGTAGATCGCGAACAGGACCCCGAAGCGGAACCGGTCGCGGAGCCGCCAGAGGACCACGGCAACGAGCGCCATGGTCAGTGATTCGTAGATCGGGGTCGGGTGGACCATCACCCCCGGTGGGGTAGGCACGGTGCCGTCCGGGTAGCCCATCGCCCAGGGGCCGTCCCACGGCTTGCCGTAATCCCCGTCCCCGGAGAGCTGGCAGCCGATCCGTCCGACCGCGTAGCCGGCGGCCAGCGCCGGGGCCGCCGCGTCACAGAGAAAGAGGTTGGCGGTCTTTCGCCACCAGGCCCAGAGCAGCACCCCGATCGCTCCGCCGGCTGCGCCCCCGTACCAGGTGAGGCCGGAGCCGGAAAAGACGCTGCCGAGCAGGTCGTCCCTGACCGTGTCGTAGTTGTCAACCAGGAAGTAGAGCCGGGCGCCGATTAGCCCGCCGGCCAACGCGGCGAAGGTCATCTCGTAGGCCCAGTCAGGTGAGCGGCCGGTCTCGACGAAACGGCGGTGGACGATCATCCCGGCGACCACGAAGGAGAGCGCGAACATCAACCCGAACGTCTGCAGGGTGATCGGGCCGATCGAGATCTCCGGGAGCATCGGCCCCGGACCCTACCCGAGTCCGGCGGGGCCAGAACACCCTCCCCACCCCGACCAATCCGTTCTGGAGCCGGTTGTGGCGGGATAGCCGCCACTTTCGGCTCCAGAACCGTGAGGTTCGGGATTCTGCAGCTGGCCTTGATGGACATAGCCCCGGCGGGAGTCGAACCCGCGCTGCCAGGTTGAAAACCTGATGTGCTAACCGTTACACCACGGGGCCACGGCACAGGCGGACCGCTTACACGATTCCGCGGAAGTCATTCTCTCAGGATGCCCCGGAACGTAGCGCCCCGGTCATCAAGAACAGCTCCATCCGACCCCCGAGACATTCTGGAGCCGGTTGTGGCCGAATATCCTCCACTATCGGCTCCAGTTCGGCGCGGAGTTCGAGAAATGCAAGGACCGGTCGTCAGCGCCCCGGATCGTGAACCTGTGTATAGCGGCGGTCCGGTATGGCTCGCCGGGCCGAACGCGACCACCATGAATGTGTCTGGCCACGCCCCAGGTGGAAGTACGTCCGTGGCGAGCTGCACACTTGAGACGCCGCTCGGTGCCGCCCGGTCCGGGCGCGCACCGGTAGCCCGTTGGCCAGCCCGGTGGCCCGGAAGGTGAAAGTCGCGGTCCGCTTGCGCCGGTGGATCGCGCGCGCGTGATCACCGTGCGGGGAATCTTGGCGCCCGGGCTCGGCTGCCAGTCCACGTCCTCATCGATCGGGTTGCCGCCCGGAACGTGGTTCGCCACCAACTCGGTGTTCTGACCGCCGGCCGCCGACACAGACCACAGGTGAAGATAGCCGCTTCCGTTGTTGGCGGCGAACCGATCGTCGTCCCATCGGGCGACCAGGCCGGGAAGTCGCCGTCGGAATAGCCGTTGTCCTCGTGGTGGAGTTCCCCCTGGTCGCTTCCGTCAGCGTTCATGGTCCACAGGTCTGCGCCGACCGACTCGTGTGGATGCATGGCGTAGCGTAGACGATCCGCGAACCGTCAGGTGACCAGGCGGGCTGAACGTCCCAGTTGAGCGGATCGTTGCTGAGGTCCCGCAGGCCGTTGCCGTCGATCCGGACCGAGTAGATCTCACGGTCACCCCCACCCGCCGGAACGCCGGTGTAGATGATCCGGCCACCCGCCGGGGACCACGCGAGATCGCTCTTGCCAGTCGCGCTGTGCGTAATCTGGCGCACGGCGGTTCCGTCGCTGTGCATGACGAAGATGCTGGACGGCCCCCCGACCCGGTTTGAGACGAAGGCGAGCTCGGTTCCGCTCCGGAGACCACGTCGGGTCGCTGCTGTCGGCAGGCGTGTGCGTCAGCTTGCGTACGCCCCTGCTGGCCGTGCTCATCACGAAAACCTGCGTGTTCCGATGGCCGGGGGCGCCTCGCGTGGAAGGCGATCTCGCGGCCATCCGGGGAGAACGCGGGATCCGTCTCCGTGGCACTGGAGGAAGCGCCGGTCAGGTCGACGTCCCCGCGGCGAGGTCCACGAAAATGTGGCGCGCACCGCCATCCCGGGTGGACGTGAACGCGACGACGCCATTCGTCCCGGGATATGCGGCGGGCGCCGCGGCAGCCGAGACCAGCGCGAGCACGGCGACTGCGACGGGCAAGGTGATACGTCGGAGGGTCATCATCGGACCTTGAACCTCAGCCTGGCCGGCGTCACGTCGGCCCGGCCCCGGCTGTCGACCGCCTTGACCGCGAACAGGTGCCTGCCCTTCTTCAGGTACCTGTAGGTCTTCGGCGAGCGGCAGATCCGCCATCTTCCGCGATCGAGCCGGCACTCAAACTTGAGAGCGCCAACCCCGCCGGAGCCTGAGAACCTGAACACGGCCAGGCGCTTGCCACGCTTGACCCGATCGCCGGTAATTCTGGTCCCGGGCGCACCGACCGGACTCAGCGCCGCCGCCCCGAGGAATGGCATCGAGCCACCGCGGACGACCCGGCGCACCGAGCCCTGGATCGAGCCGCAAGCGTTCGGATTCGAGACATTCGCCTCGTAGATGCCGTCGTCCTGACCCCAGGCAAGAGTCGACCCGTCCGAGGAGAACGAGAGGCTGGCCCGGGATGTTCCGGCGCTCGTTGCATACTGGCCCGCGGGCAGCGTGATCGTGCAGTGAGTGTCGGTGACGTCGGCGGTCACCGGCGGACTTGAAGTCGTCTCGAGGGTGATCGCGACGTTTGCGACCGTGCCCCCATGGTCCGGACCGTCGTCGGTAAGTACCGCGAACTTGAGCCCGGTGCGAGCGATCGCCACCTGATAGGAAGGCGCGGCCCCGATGGCTTCATCCGCGTACCAGCCCGGGCTCGAGTCGTCGGCGAGCGAATACATGGCGAACTCGCTCTGGGTCCCGACCGTCGGGCCGTCGTGCGTGATCAAGAGGTGCTTTGGCCCCCACCACTCTGGCGAGGAGTACGGGAGCGGGGCGCCTTCGGAGTCGTTGGCGATAGAGAACGTGCCCGCGCCGCTAGATCGCCGCCATGAGGTGTAGGGATCGGTGAACGAGGGGATCACCGTCCAGGCCACGTTTGAGTTGTCGGGCGCCACCCGGAAATGCGACACGTACGCGGGATCCCCGACCGTTGAGTAGCTGCCTTGAGTCGCGACCGGACCCGCGAGCCGATGCCCCTGTGCGTCGAACTCGTAGATCTGGTCGCCTCCGGACGGATTGAAGCCGCCGCCGATCCGGGAGTGGTCTCCGGCGACGGCGATAACCCCGCTATCGGTCTCGGAGGGCCACGCCCAGCCGCCGTTGGCCGAGGTAATCGCACGCGCCTGCGAGCCGTCCGGTTGTGCGATGTAGACGCTTCCCTGCTTCACGTAGACAAGCGAGTCAGCACTCGCGGTCGCCGCGATGAGCAGCGTGAGTGCAACGGCCACCGCGCCGACAATCAAGCGATGGAAGGTGTGGCACGACATGAAGGCACCTCCTGACATTCCGGTCTCACATCTGCCTGCGTCCCCCGTACAGAAACAGGGAAAGCGGTCTCAAATACCCGCTATGACGAAAGCGAACCGGATCGTTCCGGAGTCGCCGGGAACCAGGTTCTCCGGGGGCTCTCCGATCGAGGTTTGCGGCCGGGATGGCTGTCGCTGCCGGCTGTGTCCCCGGGATGATCCTTCCCGCGATCGGCCGTCGAAAGACCGGTCGGATCAGGCCGATCCGCGCGAGAGCAGGTGCTCGAGTAGGGCCTTCTGGGCGTGGAGCCGGTTCTCGGCCTGATCCCAGACCGCCGAGCGTTCGCCGTAAAGCACCTCGGCGGTGATCTCCTCGCCGGGATGGGCCGGCAGGCAGTGCATCACGATCGCCTCCGGTCCGGCCGCGTCGAGCAGGGCGGCATCGATCCGGTAGGGCGTGAGATCGGCCCGCCGCCGGTCGGCGCTTTCCTCGTCTCCCATGCTGACCCAGACGTCGCCGTAGATCGCGTCGGCTCCGCGAACCGCTTCGAGCGGGTCGTCGGTCAGTTCGGCCGGGGTGTCCTCCGGAAGCTGGTAGCCGTCCGGGGCGGCGATCGCCACCTCGACCCCGGCCAGTGAACCGGCCACCGCCAGCGAGTGGGCCACGTTGTTGCCGTCGCCGACGTAGGCGATCTTCAGGCCCTCCAGCCGACCGAAGCGCTGCCGGAGCGTCTGCAGGTCGGCCAGGGCCTGGCAGGGATGGGAGGCCGGGGTGAGCGCGTTCACCACCGGGACCGAGGCGTGCCCGGCCAGGGTGACCACGTTCTCGTGCGAGCCGGAACGGATCACGATCGCGTGGACGAACCGGGAGAGCACCCGGGCGGTGTCCTCCACCGACTCGCCCCGGGAGAGCTGCATCTCGTCGCCGCGCAGGACGACCGGGGTTCCGCCGAGTTCGGCCACGCCGACCTCGAAGGAGATCCGGGTCCGGGTTGAAGGCTGTTCGAAGATCAGGGCGACGGAGCGACCGGCGAGGGCGTCGTCGGCAACCGACGGCCGGCCCAGGCGCAGCTCCTCGGCCCGTTCGATCAGGGCGACCAGTCGTTCGCCGGTGATCTCCCGGCCGGTCACGTAGTGGAGGGGGGCTGATTCGGTCAAGGGCTGGATACTACGGCGGGGCGGCGCCTGAGATAGTGGGAGGTCGGATGAATGCAAGCGAACCCACACCAGACGTCCCTCCGGCTCCCGACGGGGGCCCGACCCCGCGGGAGGAGCGGGGACGCCGGAACCGGCCCAGGCGGGGAGAGTCCTTCGAGGGATCGATCGAGACCCTGGCCTACGGAGGACGCGGGATCGTCCGGCTCGACGGCTTCGTGGTTTTCGTCTCCGGGGGCCTGCCGGGCGACCGGATCCGGGGGGAGATCACCAAGTCGAAAAAGGGCTACGCCGAGGCCCGCCTGACCGAACTGCTTGAGCCCGCCGCCGACCGCCTTCCGGACAGCGACCTCCATCAGGGCGAGGCCTGTCCCGGGGCCGGCTGGCAGGCACTCGCCTACGAACGCCAACTCTCCTTCAAGGAGGAACACGTCCGGGACGCGCTCACCCGGATCGGCCGGCTCGAGGTCGATCTCGACCCGATCGTTCCCGCCCTTGAGCAGTGGCGGTACCGCAACAAGGTCGAGTACTCCTTCGGGGAACAGGACGGCGAACTGGTGCTCGGCTTCCGGCCCCGGGGGCGGTGGGACGAGGTGCTCGACATCGAGGACTGCCGCCTCTCCTCGGAAGCAACCAACCGGGCCCGCAACGAGCTGCTGGAGTGGGCCCGCTCGGAGGGATTGAACGCGTACGACCCGCACGACCAGCGCGGCCTGCTTCGCAATCTGGTGATCCGGGAAGGTCGCCGCACCGGCCAGATCCAGACCCGCCTGGTCACCTCGGAGGGCCGCTTCCCGAAACCGCCGGTCGACCTCCACACGGTGATCGAGGGTCCCTCCGGCAGCACCTCAGGACCGACCGGGGCGCTCGGTGAGGAGACCCTGCGGGAGCGAATCTTCGATCTCGAGATCGAGCTCTCGCACGAGTCCTTCTTCCAGACCAACACCGAGATGGCCGAGCAGCTCTACGGCCTGGCGGCCGAGTACGCCGGTCTCAGCGGGGCCGAGACCCTGTTCGATCTCTACTGCGGGGTCGGCACGATCGGGCTAAGCCTGGCCGGACAGGTGAAACAGGTCTGGGGGCTGGAGATCGTCGAGGACGCTATCGCCAACGCCGAACGGAACGCCCGCGCCAACGGGATCACCAACGCCCGGTTCGTCGCGGCCAACGCCCGTACCGGCCTGCGTCCCCTGATCGAACAGGCCGGCCGGCCGGATGTGGTCACGGTCGACCCGCCCCGGGCCGGCCTCTCGAACAAGATCGTACGAAGGCTGATCGAGTGCGAGGCGCGGCGGATCGTCTACATCTCCTGCAACCCGACCACGCTGGCTCCGAACGCGGCCCAGCTGGTCGAGGCCGGCTATAAGCTGAACCGCGTGAGACCGGTAGACATGTTTCCCCAGACCCCGCACATCGAGTGTGTCGCCCGCTTCGACCTCGATCGCTCCCGCAGCATCCTGGTCGAACGCGAGATCGAGGCCGACGCCACCGGACCGGACCGGTCCGACATAGCCCCGGAGACGGCATGAGCCGCCCACAGCAGCAGCGGGCCTTCGGGGTCGCCGCCGGACTGCCGGCCGAGGTCTGCGGACCGCTGGCCGAGGTCTGTGACGAAGCGGGCTACGCCTCGATCTGGGCCAACGACCATCCCTTCGCCAAGGGGCTGGAAACCCTGGCCGAGTTCGCCAGGGCGAGTGACCGACTGGAGCTCGGGGTGGGCGTGATCGCCCTCGATCGTCAGGGTCCCGAGGTGATCGCCGCCGACATCGAGCGCCTGGGGCTGGACCCGGCCCGGCTCCGAATCGGGGTCGGGGCCGGCTTCGAGAAAAAGCCACGCACCTTCATGGCCGAACAGATTGGTGAGCTGCGCGAACAGCTCCCCGGGGTGCGGGTCGTGATGGCCGCGATGGGACCGAAGATGTGCGCCCTGGCCGGCAGCTCGTACGACGGCGCCTTCTTCAACTGGATGACCCCCGACTTCGCCACCGGTGCCAGACAGCAGGTCGAGGCCGGAGCCGCCGAGGCCGACCGTGAAACCCCGCCGGTGTTCGGCTACGTTCGCACCGCGGTCGGCGAGGACGCCGCCGCGCGTCTGGCCAAGGAGGAAGCCTTCTACCGGGATCTCCACCCCGGCTACCGCAACCACTTCGACCGGCTCGGCGAGCCGGAAGGAACGGTCGGGGTCGCCGCCGCCGACCGGGACGAGGCGCAGTCCGCCCTGGCCGCCTACACCGCCCTCGACGTGATCGTGGTCCGTGGTCTCGCCTCGGCCAGGGTCGAGCCGATGACCGCCCTGGCCCACGCCGCCGCCCCGGCCTGACCCGCTCCCCCCGAGCGGCCCCGCGGTGTCCGCCCGGGCCGACCGCGCAGACGATCGCCCGAGTGGTATGTTCCGCTGAGGCCGCGGTCAGTCCACCGCGAGCCGGAAAATTTGCAAGAGGCGTCAAGGGATGGTGTTGGGAGTGGAGCCAAGCGGTAGCGACTCGGGTTCGTCCGGCGACGGCGAGCGGCTGGTCATTTCGTTCGACGACGAACCGGAGGGCGCCGAGACCCAGGTGCTCGAGTCGACCGAAGCGGTCGAAGAGTCCGGATCGAGCGGCCGACGGATCATCGTCGCCGAAGACGAGGAGTACGAGGACGAGTACGACGAGGAGCTCGAGGAGGAGCCGGCGGAAGTTCCACCGGCCGAACCGAAACCGCCCGGACGAACCAGCGAACTGCTCGACCGGATCGGCCTCCCCGGCAAGCAGCTGGCGCTGCTCGCCGCGGCAGCGGTCGTCGGCTGTCTGCTGGTCTCGCTGTTCACCGTCTACGCCGTGACCAAGTGGACCCCGCTGCTGCCGGAGCCAGAGGTTGGAAAGATCGGTCCACGAGGAGAGCAGGGCCTCCCGGGCAAGACCGGATTCCGGGGCAAACGTGGACGACGCGGGCACGAAGGCACCCCCGGCCCGCAAGGAGTTGAGGGTCCTCGCGGGGCCGATGGCGAAGCGACTCTGGAGGAGTACTGATGAGCGAGGAAGGCACCCGGAACCGCAGCCTGAAGGACGTGGCGACCCCGGCTCAGTGGCGGAACTGGATCCTGATCGGGATCCTCGCCACCATGCTGGTCACCACTCTTTCCCTGGTTGTGGTGGCCAACAGCACCGAGATTCTGCAGCGGGGACCGCAGGGCGCGATCGGCAAGCGGGGTGAACCCGGCGAACGCGGCCAGAGAGGACCACGCGGGTTCCCGGGCAAGCGGGGCGGCGACGGTCCGCAGGGACCGGCGGGACCGGCGGGAGCGTCCGGGGCCAGCGCAAGCGCGCCCTGCGATGCCGATCCAATTGCCAAGAATCCGTCGCAAGGCGGCTGGCCCTACCCGATCTGCCCGTGACCATGACTTCCGAACCAGGCAAGAAAGACAACCCCCGGAGCACCCCCATGGACAAGACCGAAAAGATCATGGCCGCAGTCATCGGCGGGGTGGCGATTCTCGCCATTGCCCTGTTCTCGATCTTCGCGATCGGTGCCTGGACCAATGTGATGCCGGTCGGGGCCACCGGTCCCGCCGGCGCGGTCGGACCCAATGGCATAGTGGGGAAGGAGGGGCCCCGAGGACGCAAGGGTCGGCCGGGCCCGCAAGGTGACCCCGGACCCCAGGGACCTTCTGGCCCAGCCGGCGAGGATGTCTGTGACAACCCGGGCAGCAGCGTCGAGTACTTCGTCTGCGGCTACTGAAAGTCGGAACTACTTTCCGGCTTCGGCGTTCCGGGCGAACTCCCGGGCGATCATTCCGGCCCGGGTAGCTGAACGCGACCCGACGACCACGGTCATGCCGCCGCCGCTGCCGTCGGACATGATCAGCTTGGCGCAGTAGATCCCGGCACAGTCGTCGGGCCCGTTCCGGAACCGGATCAGGTCGGCGACCCGCATGTTCCTGGAGCGAACCCGACTGTTCGGGAGTCGCTTCTCGTTGATCGTGTAGCTGGCCTCATCCTCAACCGGGTCGGAATCCGGCGTGGTGACCACCCCGACGAAGTCCCGTCCGGGCCCGGACAGGGTGGTGATCCGGGTTTCCGGACCCTCCGGGTCCGACCGGTCCTTCGGTCCGCTCCAGCCGCGGCCCCGGGGCAGCACCGCACCCCACTGCCCGCCCGGATCCTCGGTCCAGCGGAAACCGAGTTGATCCCGCATCCGGGCGAGGCGGATCGCCTGCTTGCGGCGGGCGGCGGCCCGCTTTTCGGCCTTGACCTGATTTGCGGTCTTCTTCGGCGGCTTTTTCGCGGGCGGGGCCGGTTCCGGTTCATCCTGGCCGGTGAGGGCGATCGCCACAACCACCCCGGCGAGCAGGACGACCCCGGCGACAAGCGAACCAAGCTGGATCTGCCGACGCCGCCGGTCCGGATCTGGCTCCGGGTCCGCAGCCGGGGCTGCCTCTCCGTCCACGGCGATGACCATCCGGGATGATTCCGCCGGGGAGTCCGGTGCTCCGGCCTGTCCGCCGCAGCCGAAGACCGCGCAACCCTCGTTCTCGATCCAGCACTCCCGGTGGTAGACCGAGTCGCATTCGGGGCAGGCCATGCGTTCGTCCCCGTCGAGCAGGGGCGTCTGACAGTACGGGCAGATCCAATCCGGCTTCCCGTCCACGATCCCGGGATCGTCCATCGGCTTCTACTTGCAGCCGGGCCGGAAGAGCTGGTCACCCTGACCGCCCCAGTCCTTGAGGCGCTGCGGGGTGACGTCGACTCCGGGTTCGTAGGTCCAGCGCTGCCGGGTCGGATCCCATTTGGCCCAGGTGATCCCCCCGCGGGACTGGCAGAGATCCCTTGGGTCGTTGTACGGCATCTCGCCCAGGTACACGGTCACCACCCCCTCCTCCGGGTAGTCCGGTTGCTTGAGGGTGGCCCGGAGACCGCTGGGGTCGAGATGCTTGGCCAGACTGCGGTAGTTGTTCCAGAACGAGTAGCGGTCGCCGCCGGCTTCCCGGATCTGGGTCCGCTTGCGCTCCGAGAGGTTCTCCCAGATCGTGCCGGCATCGAAGCCGCGAACGTCGCTGAACCAGTCCTGCATGAAGTTCTGGACCTCGCGGGCCATCTCCGCCCTGGGGATGTTCGGCAGGCGACCGTTGTCGTAGCAGGGCACCCCGTCCTTCCCGGTTCCCTGCTCGCACTTGACCTCGTCCTTCGGGTTGCCGTCACCGAAGGTGTTGGACACGATCAGGATGCCGATCAGGGCGCAGAAGGCGGCCACCCCGACCGCGATCCACCAGGGCGACCGGTCCACCCTGGCGACCGGCTCGGCCGGCGGCGGGGCCGTTCGGGCGCGGTCAGGCTCGGGGGCGATCCGCCGGCGGGGCCGCCGGGGCGGGGCGGGCTCGATCTTCTGCTTCTTCGCTGAAGGACCGGCCTTCGGCGGCACGGTCGAACCGGCCCGCGACGGCACCGCCCGATCGGTCGTCTCGGCACCCTTCGCTCCGGCGCAGCCTTCAACCGCGCAGCCGCCGGCGTCCTCCCAACAGTCCTGATGGTGAGTGGTGCCGCAGACCCCGCAGGTGGCGATCTCGTCCCGCTCCTTGATCGGGAACTTGCAGTGGGGGCAGGAGCGACCGGTCTGGCTCCTGCCCGCCGTGCCCCGCCGGGGTCCCTTGGTGCTCATCATCGGTACTCGTCCTCCTGCGCTGATTGGCTTGGGTTTTCAAGTTCATCGAGGCTGGCCATGCTCCAGCCGAGCGGGGTGCGCCGCACGAACCGCTCGATCACCTCGCCGTCGTCCCAGGTGAAGACTCCCTCGATCCCGGCGATCGGATCGACCACGTGGGCGATCTGCGACGGGTCGTTGAAGAAGTTGTGGTGAATGAAGAGATCGTGTTCGGAAAGGAAGATCCCGAAGCCGGGGTGGCTGTGGTACCAGCCGACGATGTCGGCTGCCGGATACCTCTCCTCCATCACCCGGTGAACGTGTTCCCAGCTGTCCTGGGTGAAGGTCAGGGTGGCCCGCTGTTCGTCGGCACTGATCGCGTGGATCGCCGCGTAGATCAACGGCAGATCGCCACGGGTCGATTTGTGCCCGACCAGCACCCCGCCGACCTCGCGGTCCCGGTTGTTGAAGACATGGGGAAAGATGTAGCTGCGGTCGATCTCGTCGAGCTGTGACTTGAAGCCGTCCAGGTCCCATTCCGCTTCCTCCCGATGTTCCTGGCTCATCGTCCGGACTCCGTGATCAGAACTTGCGGCTCTGCGGCCGGTCCGGCCACGTCCACTCCGAGGATCTCCTCGCAGTCGAAGCCGGGCTCGATCCCCAGCCGGGAGACCCAGGCGGCCGCATCGGTGTCGAGGGCATCCTCGATGCTGAAGGAACCGTAGGAAACGAGGTCGATCAGTCGAACCACCAGGTCCGGCAGGCTCTCCGACGCCGACCAGTCCCCGATACACACCCCGCCGTTCCGATCCGGTCCGAGAATGTTGGGGTGAAAGATCGGGGTCTGCCAGGTGATCACCGGCGGCCGACGGGGATACTCGCGATGGAGGTAGATCTCGCAACGGTGCTGGTCCGCCACGGCGACCCGGCGATTCTCCAGTCGGATGCCTGGAGCCGTGAAGCTGACCGTGTACCGGTCGGGAGGATCTCCGTTCGGCTCGAACGTGAAGAGGCCGGTTTCGGCCCGTTCACCCATCTGATGGGCATCGGCCTCCAGCCTTCGCAGCCGGGGGTTCACGCCACCACTCCCGCTCCGCGCTCCACCGGTTCGAGACGGAAGAAGATCCGCTCGAAGCCGAGCCGTCCGACCAGGACGTCCTGCTCCGGCAACCCGATCCCGGCCGCGGTCTCGCCCGCAAGCGGCGAGTCGTCCTCGACCGCGTGGGCGAACTCGATCTGCCAGGGCTCGCCGCAGTCGGGGCAGCTTCCGTCGGTGGCGGTGAGCGCATCGAGAGGGCGCAGGAACCGCCCCGATCCGCCGCAGGCGGCACACTCCGCTCCCACCGCGATCTCCTGTTCCAGCTCCAGCACCGCCTCCGGACCGAGACGGCCCCGGGCTCTGCCGAGCAGCTCGCCGAGGGTCATGTCGGGACCGACCGTCTCGGCTGCGGAAAGGTCGTAGCTGTCGTGGCTCAGGCAGTCCTCCCGCGGGGCGTAACGCACCACATAGGAGTCGTGGGTGAGGCCGACGAAACTGAAGCCGGCTCCGGCCAGGGTCGGTTCCCCCAGCCGGTCCCGGTGAAGCAGCTTGACCGCCTCCTGCACCTGAATCCCGCCGATCACGCTGGCGGTCGTCGCGTTGGTCGGGACCTTGCCCTCAAGCATCTCCTCCCGGCTGAGCAGGGCGCAGGAACGACGGGCCGCGACCAGTTGGTGGTCGCGCTCGTTCATGGTGCACTCGTAGCAGGCCGTATCCGGCGGGATGAACACGCGAACGGTGCCCATCAGGCCCTCGATCGCGCCGTCGATCCAGGGGGTCCCGGTCTTCCAGCAGGCCTGGTTCACGTACAGCCGGGCCTCCCGGTTGTCCAGTCCGGCGATCACCAGGTCGGCGTCGGCGAAGCGGCCCAGCCCGAGTGAGAGCCGAACGTCCCCGGTCACCGCCTCAATCTCCACATCGGGGTTCATCCCGATCACACGCTCGGCCAGAACCTCGGCCTTCTTCCGGCCCTCGTCACTCTCCCGGAAGAACACACAGCGGGCCAGGTTCGAGTTCTCGATCTCGTCCATGTCGACCACCACGATGTGACCGACTCCCATCAGGGTGAGGTTCTTGACAATCTCGTTGCCGAGTGCGCCCGCCCCGACGACGATCACCCTGGCCGCGGCCAGACGGGGCTGATCCCACCAGCTGATCAGGCTCTGTCGGTGGTAGCGGTCGTGCTCGTCCTCGAGCTCGATCTTGACCCGGCCCCGGGACATCGGCCTCAGCCGGCGGTGATCTCTGCGACCAGACGGAGCACGTCTCCGTCCTTCACCCCGGCGTCGGCCAGGGTCACGTTGTCGTTGATCTGCAGCCCGGTCTGCTTGTGGTGGAACTTGTAAGAGAGCGGCTGTCCATCCGGTCCGGTGGCCGGGAGCTTCATCAGTCCGACCAGCTTTCCGATGATTCGGCCCGATGCGACATCGTCCGGCATCGTCACCTCCTCGGTCTTGTTGCCGGTTGCGTCCACTACAGTCACATCCATCTGCGTTTTCCTCCTTGGGTGATAGCGGGCATCAGTTCACTCACTCGGGTCGGCCGAATGGACCAGGACATCGAAATCCGAATCTCCTCCGGTCGTTCCCATCGAGATCTCCTCGACTCCGAGACCTACGTTCCCGACCGGGAACCTCCCGGTGCCTTCCTGGGTGAGCGTCCATCTCGCGGCGAGCGGATCCAGCGGGCTGGCCAGGTTGTAGTCGCGGTACTGGATCATGTCCCCGATCTTGGCGATCAGATCGACCAGCCGGGTTGAAGGAGCCCAGTTCTCGTCGTCGACCAGGCAGTAGTACTCCCGGACGTTCGGGTGAAAGATCGGGGATTTCGGTGCTGCGTAAGGCTTCTCGGCCGGGTAGCGTCGCGGGAGGAGCAACTCCACTTCATGCTCGTCGGCCGAGGCCACCCTGACCCGATCGGTTTCCAGGTTGCCGGGCCGCTCACCCTCCAGCCGGAGTCCATCCAGCCGGTACCGGATCCGGTAGGTCTCGGGCGGGAGACGGGAACCAACCGGTTCGATCTCGACCCGGGGATGACCGGAGTAGAGCTCTCGCACCTGGGTGTAGTCAGCCTGAAGGCGCCGCAACCTCGGGTTCACGGCCCGTGCTCCTGAACTCTTTCCACAGCTGGCTCCCCCTGGGGGTCAACCTCGCTCCATGAGGTCGACGATCGGACCAGGCCATGATAGCCAGAGATCCCCGGTCGACCCCTTCCGGCTCTGTGGATGCCCAGGGTGCGGGCTGCTCAGACTACGCCGAGGGCCATCATTGCCTCGGCCACCCGGGCGAAGCCGGCGTTGTTGGCGCCGACGATGTAGTTGCCGGGGGTTCCGGCGTGTTCCGACATGTCGTAGGCAGAGGCATGGATGTCCTGCATGATCTCGAGCAGCCGGGCCTCGGTGTGCTCGAAGGTCCAGGAATCGCGGGAGGCGTTCTGCTGCATCTCGAGGGCGCTGGTTGCGACTCCGCCCGCATTAGCCGCCTTGCCGGGGCCGAACAGCACCCCGTGCTGCAGCATCACCCCGATCGCCTCGGCGGTGCAGGGCATGTTGGCCCCTTCGGCGACCACCAGGGTGCCGGACTCAGCCAGCTTGCGGGCGTCATCGCCGTCGAGTTCATGCTGGGTGGCGCAGGGCAGGGCCACCTCGGCCGGGATCTCCCAGACCTTCTCGCCGGGCACATAGGTCGCTCCGGAGCGCTCCTCCACGTAGCGGGTCAGCCGGGCCCGTTCGATCTCCTTGACCTGCTGCAGCAGCGGCAGGTCGATCCCGGCCGGATCGTGCAGGTAGCCGCCGGAATCGGAGCAGCCGACCACGGTGCCACCCAGCTGCTGAACTTTTTCCGCGGCGTAGATCGCCACGTTGCCGGAACCGGAGACGGTGACCGTCCTGCCGGAAAGGGAGAGGCCCTTGGCCTTGAGCATCTCCTCGGCAAAGAAAACGGTCCCGTAGCCGGTCGCTTCCTTGCGGACCCGGGCCCCGCCCCAGCCAAGGCCCTTGCCGGTCAGGGTGCCGGACTCATACCGGTTGGTGATCCGGCGGAACTGACCGAAGAGGAAGCCGATCTCGCGGCCGCCGACCCCGATGTCGCCGGCCGGCACGTCGGTGTACTCCCCGATGTGGCGATGAAGCTCGGTCATGAAGGACTGGCAGAAACGCATCACCTCGCCCTCGGAACGGCCCTTCGGATCAAAGTCTGAACCACCCTTGCCGCCGCCGATCGGCAGGCCGGTGAGCGCGTTCTTGAAAACCTGCTCGAAGCCGAGGAACTTGACGATCGAGGAGCTGACCGAGGGGTGGAAGCGAAGCCCGCCCTTGTAGGGACCGAGGGCCGAGTTGAACTCCACCCGGTAGCCCCGGTTGACCTGGATCTGCCCCTTGTCGTCGGTCCAGGGAACCCGGAAGATGATCTGCCGCTCAGGCTCGCAGATCCGTTCGACCAGCCGTGCTTCCAGATACTCGGGGTGCTGGCTGATCACCGGTCCGATCGTGCGGAGGACCCGTTCGACCGCCTCATGGAACTCCGGCTCCGCCGGGTTGCGGCGTTTGACCGATTCGAGAACCGGAGCCAGCCTGGGGTCCACCTGAGCAGGGACAGCGGGGGCTTCGACAGTGCCACTCATCCGAGCAACGATAGTCGGATTGTCCCGCTCGCGGCCCTCCGGGGAGGTCCGTCGGGACCTCGTCCTCCGCTCAGTAGGGCGGCAGGTCGTCGTGCCAGCGACCCAGTTCCCGGAAGGCCCGCCAGAACCGGCGCTTCGCGGTTTCCTCGTCGAGTGAGTCGTCGATTTCGGGAACGAACAGGGCGTCACAGGCCGGAGTGAACGCCTGGATCTCACCCTCCCGCGGCTCCAGCTGCCGGCCGAGCGGCACCCCGAGCCGGTTCAGCGTTTCGAGCGCCGGTCCGCCCATCACCACCAGGATCCGGGGTTTGACGATGTTGAACTCGTCAAGCAGCCGGGCGACACACTCGTCGGCGGCGTGATCCGGCTGGTCGACCGGGCACTTCTGGCAGACCGTTCCGTAAACCGTGAGCGGATCGATCCCGAGCCGCTTGAAACTCTTCATCAGGGCGTTTCCGGCCCGACCGTAAAAGGCAACTCCCTCCTCGACCTCGGAGAGGGTGGGATGCTGCTTGATCATCATGATGTCCGCCTGGGGGTGACCGGACCCGAGCACCGGCATCACCCGGGTCCGGGTGCAGGCCTCGCAGCTCTTCAGATCGCTGCCGAGCTGATTCAGCTCGCGGATCGCTCTTTCCAGGTACTTCTCTTTGATCTCGTTTTCGGCGGTCGGCATCGTTGGGGATTCTTTTGACGCTCCGGGCGTTGCTCCTTTATCCCCGGGACGGTGCATCAGCTCTTGCCCCCTGCACGTTTCTGCCCACGGGCCTTGCGTCGACCTCCGCGGACCGCTTTCGGGTCGGCGACGGTCCGTTTGGCGGCCTTGGGACGGCCGGTGGTCTGGATGAACTTGAGCGCCTGCACGTAGACCAGGTTCTTGTGCCGCCGGGTGATCTCGGCGTCCCGCATCGCCTCGAGAAACTCCTCGGGTCCCTCGAACCGGGGCACCCGGACCCGGACCGCGCCCAGGCCCTGGGCAACATGACTGTCGGATCCGGCGGCAGGAACGATGTTGTACTTCCGGGCGAACCGTTCGGCCTCCTCGTTGAAGGAACTGATCGCAACCCGCGGGTTGAACACCTCCATCAGGTCGATCTCCTCGACCATGTCCAGCAGATGTTCGTAGTCCGGCACCGAGTGGAGCCGGTCGAACGGATGTGGCACGTAGACCAGTCCGCCCTGGCGGCGGATCTCGGCGACCGTCTCGGCCATGGTCATGCCCCTGGGGATCTTCTCCTTCAGGAAGAGGCCGATCACCTCCCCCTGCTCCGCCGTCTTCACCTCTTCGCCGACGATGATCTGGAAATCATCGATCCCGGCCGCCACCTCGGCCGCGGCCAGCGCCCCCGAAACCTCGTTGTGGTCGGTGATCGCGATCGCCCCGAAACCCCGGTCACGGGCGGTCTCGATCAGCACCTCGACCGGGGTCGCACAGTCGGAGGAGTGGTCGGTATGCATGTGCAGATCGATGTCGATCAGGGGCCGTTTCGCCAGCCTGGTTCTCAGCCGCTGGTTTTCCGGTCTGGAGTGACGTCGGTCGGTGAGGCCCCGGTAGAGCTGCTCGAATCGACCCGCCAGATCGGCCCAGGTTTCCAGCCCGGCCCCAAGCCCGCGCTTGCGGAAGCTGCTGCGAAGCTCCCCGTCATCGAGCCGGGCGATCTGGCCGGCGAGGGTGACCGGGTCCCCCGCCGGGAAAAGCAGCCCGTACTTGCCGTCGCCGACCAGTTCGGTGTATCGGCCGATGGTCGAGGCGACCGGGACCGCGCCGGACGCGATCGCCTGCCGGAGCGCGCCCGGCACCGGTGCCGGACCGCCGGAAGCGGCGACGAAGACATCACTGACCGCACAGAGTTCCGCCAGGGAGACCTGTTTCGGGCCGACCACCTTGATCCGCGACCGGATCTCGCGGGCAACCCGGAAGGAAACCTCGCCGGGGTTCCGTGCGTGGATCGTGGCGGTCCAGTCGAGGCCCTCCGGAAGTCGCCGCAGCGCCCGCAGAAAAAGCCGGAGTGCGCCGGGTTCCTCCGCCTCCGAGAAGGCGATCCGGAGCGGTCCGGAACTGCTCTGGTCGGGTTCGACCGGGTCGACCCCGGACCTGGTCAGCTCGTAGGCACCGGGGAAGTACCGATTGAGCAGCTCGGCCGATGCCTCCGACGACGCGGTCCGCCCGTCGAGTCGTCCGAAGAAGATCTCCATCAGCGGCCGGGCGACCAGGGTCGCGAAGGGTCGCTCCCCGGTCTCATGGAACGTGCCCACATTGAGCGAAAAGGAGTGCCGGAGGGCGGTGGAGGAGAAGCCGGGAAGAAACGGGTCGTGGACGTGAACGATGTCGAAGGCGCCGCTGCCGAGCAGGGTCTCGACCCGGTTGCCGACATCGACCGACACCGGTGCCTGGCGCCGCCGGGATCCGCGGGGCAGCCCGACGCCGGCTCCCATCGAGAGCATCCGTGGCGCCTCGCCGGGGGCGAACAGGGCGTCCGGATCGGAGCCCAGCCGATCGAGCTCGGACTGGGTCGCCGCGACCCCCCCGCGGCCGCCACCGGGAGCGGCGATCACAACCGAGTGGCCCGCTCCGGCAAGCTCGGTCGAGATCCGGTCGACGAAGCGGTTGACCACCCGTTCCCCGTCCCACGGGAAAGGGGTGAACTGGATAATCGAAAGTGGCTTCGGGGAAGCGGTCACGGCAGCGATCCTACGTCCGGCCGGGTCCGTCCGGTGAAACTCACCGGAACGAGAAAGGGGTCCGCCGTCTGCGGACCCCTTTCACCAGCCGTTTGGCCGGCTCAGGCCTTGGACTTGGCTTCCCCGGCCTCGGCCACCTTCTTGGTGCCCTTGAGCGGGGATCCGGCGCCGGCGTTGGTGGCGATGAACTCTTCGGTCATCTCCCGTGCGTCGGCGTCCGGCCGCTGGTTGTGCGGCGACTTCATCAGGTAGGAGGAGGGGCCGTCGAGCTGACCGGCAATGCCGTTGTTGAGCGCCAGCTTGATGATCCGGACCGCGTCGATCACGACTCCGGCCGAGTTCGGCGAGTCCCACACCTCGAGTTTCAGCTCGACGTTGAGCGGCACGTCACCGAAGGACTTGCCCTCAAGCCGAATGTGAGCCCACTTGCGGTCGGTCAGCCACGGCACGTAGTCGGACGGGCCGACGTGGACGTCCTCTTCCGGCAGTTCGGTG
>JAMLGI010000013.1 GCA_023958085.1 Solirubrobacterales bacterium
GCCGGGTAGCGGTCGATGTAGAAGCTGTGCGGGGTGTGGGCGTCGATCTGAAGGCCGGCGAAGTAGGCGGCGTTGTAGGTGGTGGTGGAAAACTGGGAGACCCCGCCACCGACCGAGTCGACCAGGGTGTTGCCCTCGCCGATGGTGGGGGCCGACTTGTAGCCCTTGGCCTCGGTCCGCTCCCCGGAGATCCCGTTCAGCGAGAACTGCTCGCCCGGTCCGATCACCGTTCCGTCCACGGTCCTCGCGATCGTCTGGATGTTCGTCACCCGTGGCTCGCAGCAGCTGAAGCTGGTGGTGAAGGTGCCGAGCAGCGAGGTTGCGTCTTTCAGCATGGCGGTGGTAACGCTTGCGTCGTCCCGTTCGGTCGGGAATCGCACCTCGTGGCTTCCTTCCTGAACCGCCTTGACGGTGGCCTTTACCGACTCGTCCCGCCCGATCACGCGGCCGTTCCGTCCCGGCTTCACGGTGGCCGCATCCGGTTTCGGCTGCCAGCCGAGATCGCCCTGCTCGCTCAGATTGACCGGCGGCAAGGCGGGGGTCACAAGCCGCGCGTCCCGCGCCGGACGGTCACGTTCGTCCGCGAGTTGTCCAACCAGCGACTCGACCGCCTCCCGGTCGGCCCCGAGACGGACCCCGGTGCTGGAATCGTCGCCGGTCGACTCGATCACGAGCACCCCGGCCATCTGAGCCGGAGTGAACTCTGCCGGCCCGCCCATCGTCTCGATCCGAACTGGCTCCCGGAGAAACTCCCGGGCCTGATCCGCATCCTTCGTCACCTCGGCGGGGTCGGGGGCCGCCCGGTGGTGAGCCGGGATCTCGATCGACCGGTCACCGGTGGCAAAGGCATCGAGAATTCGCTCCCGGGTGAGATCGCGGCGCACCTCGACCCCTGCCTTCGGCTGCTCGGCGGTTACCTCAAGCGTCTCCGGATCGATGTCCAGAGCGCCGACGAACGGCCGACGGTCGATCCGGTCGGCGATCCGGTTGATGGTGCTGGCGAGGCGTTTCGCATCGGCCGGCCGGTACACCGGCAGCAAGTCGCGGTCTCTGAGCAGCACCAGAGGTCCCTGAAGCAGCGCGGCAACTCCGTTGCGGCCGGAACTGTACGCCCGTTCGGCGCTGGCCACCGGATCGATCACCAGGCCCGCCTGCGGGGCCCGGATCGTTACCGTTCGCTCGGGTCCGGCCAGCTTCAGGGTCTGCGGCTCGATGCGCTCGATCGGTCCGATCGCGCTCTCGCGGGTCTGGCCACCGAGCTCGACCCCCTGAATGCTGGTTCCGGGCAGGATCTCCCCGGAGCTGAAGGCCCGGACCGCCAGTCCCGAGAGAGTCCAGACCAGCAGGACGGCCCCGATCAGGCCCGGCCAGAAAACCCGCGGTGAGACCGGCAGCCGCCGGCTCGGGGAAGGACGCCGTTCGATCGACCCCCCGGGAGCACGACGGGAGTGATCCGGGGGGACCCCGCGCCGATGTCGTGGAGGCTTTGCGATGCCTTGAGTCTGAAGGAACGGGTGGTCGGCAGGCAGGTCGTGGGGAGACCCATGCGATGCCGTCATCGGGCCGTCGGTTGAACTACCGGAAACTGGGTACTGAGCGCCCGTGAACGAGATCTGGGACAGCGTTGCCGACGCCTGGGAAGAAAACGCCGACTTCGTGGACCGACAGATGGCTCCCTCCACCAGGGTGATGCTCGACGCTGCCGGGATCGGGCCGGGTGACGATGTGCTCGATCTCGCCTGCGGTCCCGGCGGGGCCGGGCTGGCCGCCGTATCGAGGATCGGATCTTCGGGGACGGTGGTGCTGGCCGACGACGCTCCCCACATGGTGGCCGCTGCGGCCCGGCGGGCTGCCGGTCTGGAAATGGTCAGCACCATGGTCTGCGGGCAGGAGGAGATTCCGGCTGCCGACGGGACCTTCGACGCGGTCATCAACCGTCACGGGCTGATGTTTGCGGAGGATCCTGTCGCCGCGATCAGCGAGGCGGCCCGGGTGCTGAAACCGGGTGGTCACTACGCCACGATGACCTGGGACCGTCGTGCCGACAACCCGTGGCTCGGCCTGGTTCTCGACGCGGTCGGGGATGAGTTCGGGGTGGCGTTCCCGCCGCCGCAGGTACACGGGCCGTTTGAACTGGAAGACCCCGAGGTTCTCGGCACCGATCTGGAACAGGCCGGGTTGACCGAGGTCCGGGTGGAGGGTGCTGCCGCCTCGATGCCGGCCGACTCGCTCGAAGACTGGTGGAATCTGGTTCCGCGGCTGGCCGGGCCGCTGGCGATCGCCCTGGAGGGCATGGAGCCCGAGGTCCGCGAGTCGATCCATGACCGGGCGATCCGGGCCGGTGCCGAGGCGGCGGTCAAGACCGACCACGGGATCACCATGCCGGCTCGGTGATGATTGGGTCGGGCCTTCGCTCCTGAGGAAGAGACGGCCGGAAACCTGCCGTAGCCGGGTCCCTCCCGCCAGCCGCGGTTTCCCCCACCGGCCGGATCAGCCCCGAGGATAACCCATCCGTCGGAAGGAACGTTTGAGCTTGCCGAGGTAAAGGCGCCCGGACCGGCCGGGATAGAAGTTCGAAACGGCGCCTCGCTTGACCATCCGTCGGGTGGTTCGCAAACCCTTGCCGCATTTCCGGAGCAGGCACATGTCGGCGGTCCATGCGGCCAGCGGCGCGGCGGCGTTCCCGCGTGGTGCGAGCCGTTTCCAGGCCCGGTGATGGCCGCGCAGGTCCGACATGAACCGGGGTGTCGGCGGGTGACGTCGATCATCTCGCCATCCCGGAACTGCCAGATCTGCACCGGGTAGCGACTGCAGGCGTAACAGTCGAAAAGGTAGGCGAAGCGGTCGTCCCGGGCGAGCATCAGCCGGGACCTCCCCGACCTGAAGAAACGGGCGGGACCCGACTGATTACCCCAGACATGCGGGGTGGAGAAGTACCGGCCATCCTCCCGGTAGTAGATGAGTGAGGAGCTGCAGCAGTGGGCGCCGCCCCAGTAGAAGGTGAAGATCACCTCGGGCTCGGCGGAGCCACCGAGGTTGATCACCCGAACCGGTTTGAGGCCGGGCCGGATCAGCTCGCAGTCCCCGCAACCGGGGACATTCCACATGTCACGGTCCACCTGGCGACCCCGTCGCGACGGATCTGGATGTTGACGCTGCCGAGCCTGCCGAAATCGGACTCCAGGTAGTCCGGCCCGGTCATGCTCGCCTCGGTGATGATCCCCTGGCCGTTGGTGGCGGAGTCGGCAACCCGTTCCGCCGAGGCAGTGGCGGGCAGCAGGAGAACTGCGGCCAGCATCATCATTGTCAGCTTCCTGCTCATCGCTTCTCCCGAGAATCGTTGTGGCCCGAGGTGGTCTGAGGATAACGGTCGGGACGGGACCGGAAATCTGACTTCGCCGCGGGCAGCGGTTCAGTTGACCGGCAGCGGGAGTCGGCCTGATCTGCCTCTCGGTCAGGTGGCCGGGGGAACGCTCCGGCGGTTCCCGGAAACCGGGCCGGCATCGCTCGAAAGGTCAGCGCAGCAGGCCGATCCGGAAGGTGTCGGTGACCCGGGCGCCGTTGTCGGTGCTGACCGTGACCTCACGAAGACCACACCGGGTGCGGTTCCGTCGCAGGCGCTTCCAGGCCCGGCGCTGATTCAGCGATCCTCACCACTCTGGTGCTGCCGTCGCCAAATCGCTTGCGGGTGAAGATCGCCCGCGAGTTCGAGGCTCTGCCCCGCACCCGGATGTTGGCGGTCACCCGATCGATCCGGCAGCTACTGGAACCGCAGCGGATCTTCACCGCCCGGAAGACGCGGCTTCGGGGCACCCGGACCGACCCTCGCCCGGCGGAGGTTCCCCGCTGGGTGGCGTGGATCTGTGGCTTGTCTGAATCGCCCTTCGGGCCGGCCGGGCCCTTCCGGACCCTGATCGCCCTGGCGGCCGGCCGGGCCGGTCGATCCGGTGGGACCCTGGTTGCCGGTCGCCCCGGTGGCACCGGTCGCCCCGGTGTTGCCTGTTGCTCCGGTGTTGCCAGTTGCCCCGGTGGATCCTGTCGGGCCGGTAGCACCGGTGTCGCCGGTTGCGCCAGTTGCTCCGGTGTCACCGGTCGTGCCGTGGCGCCCAGTGGCCCCGGTATCGCCCGGTCGCTCCCGTGGTTCCTGTCGCGCCCGGTGGCGCCAGTCGCCCCGGTGTCACCTGTGGCGCCAGTCGTTCCGGTGGCTCCTGTGACCCCCGTGGCCCCGGTCGCACCTGGTGCCGGTGGTTCCGGTTGAGCCAGTGGCGCCGGTCGTCCCGGTGCCACCCGTGGCACCAGTCGCACCAGTGGTTCCGGTGGCTCCTGTGACCCCCTGGCCCGGTCGCTCCCGTGCTGCCGGTATCGCCGGTGGCACCGGTCGCACCGGTGGCCCCCGTGGCCCCGGTCGAACCAGTGGCTCCCGTGTCGCCGGTCGTGCCGGTGACGCCCGTAGCGCCGGTGGAACCGGTGGCTCCGGTCGTTCCGGTGGAGCCTGTAACCCCCGTGGCTCCGGTCGCTCCCGTGCTGCCGGTATCGCCGGTGGCACCGGTCACACCCGTGGCGCCCGTGGCTCCGGTAGCACCAGTAGCTCCGGTGTCGCCGGTCGTGCCGGTGGCCCCGGTCGCCCCGGTTGAGCCGGTTGTTCCCGTGGCACCGGTAGCGCCCGTGTCGCCGGTCGTGCCGGTCGCGCCTGTGGCACCGGTATCTCCGGTCGCTCCGGTCGGTCCGGTTGCGCCCGTGGCACCGGTGGCATTCACCACGCTGAGCCTCACCTTGGTGCTGGTGATCCCGACCCCGTCACTGAGGGTGAAGGTGTGGTCGGTGATTCCGGCATCGGTCGGGGTGCCGGTGATCTTCCCGGTCTTGGAATCGAGGCTCAGGCCGGTTGGCAGGGCGGGGGAGACGGTAACGGTCCTGACGCCGGTGGCCTGAAGGTCGATCGGGGAGGCCTCGAAGGTCTGATTGAACTCCGAGACGAGCAGATCCAGATACTTGATCCTGGGCAGGAAGGTCGAGTAGACGATGTGGGTGACCCCGCGGTAGCTGCCGCCGGCAGCCGCGTAACGGTTGCCGACCAGAACGTCATCCCGGCCGTCGCCGTTGATGTCGCCGGCCCCGGAGACCGCCCATCCGGCCTGGTCACCGTCACCGCCGCCGTGGCCGCCCTCCGTGCGGAAACCACGGGTCGAGGCGAGCGCAGCCAGATCGATGGTGGAGCTCGTTCCCGCCCCGTAAATCACGTAGGCGGCCCCGGCTGAGACTCCGCGGCTGGGGTGGTCCCAGTACGGGGCGCCGACGATCACATCGGCCAGCCCGTCCCCGTTGACGTCACCGGCACCGGAAACGGAGTTGCCTGCCTGGTCGCCGGCGGCAGCCCCACCCGCCTGATCGCCGAGGGCGGGCGTGAGCGAACCGAGGTTCAGGTTCGAGCCGGATGCCGATCCGTACACCACATACGCGGATCCGGAGTCGCTGCGGGAACTGAAGTCGGCCAGGTAGGCACCGATCACCACGTCGGAAAGCCCGTCCCCGTTTACGTCCCCGGCCCCGGAGACCGAGGTTCCGGAGAAGTCACCGCTGGCGGCGCCGTCGAGCCTGAATCCGCGGACGGAAGTGAGGCCCGAGAGATCGAGGTTCGCATTCGAGGCGGCCCCGTAGACAACGTAGGAGACACCCGGCTTCCCGGGCCCGGGGGTCCGGGATCCGTCCGAGTTCAGCTGAAAGCCGGGAGCCCCGACAACCACATCCCGGAATCCGTCCCCGTTCACGTCACCGGCTCCGGAAACCGAGTAGCCGGTCATGTCACCGGCGGCAGCACCGTCGATCCGGAAGCCTTGCGCCACGGTCAGAGCATTCAGGTCGATGTTTGTGTTCGGCGTCGCCCGGCCGTAGATCACGTAGGCGGAGCCGGAGTTGGTGCGGCTGTTGTAGTCGGTGCCGTTGGCGCCGAGAACCAGGTCGTCGAGTTCGTCCCCGTTGAGGTCGCCGACTCTCGAAACGGAGGTTCCGGCCCAGTTCGTCGCGGCCGCCCCGTCGATCTTGAAGCCCCGCGGTCCCGGGAGGGTGAGCGAGTTGATGCTCACGTTCGCGCTGTAGGTAACCCCGAAAAGCACGTAGACGGTGCCCGCGTCGGTTCGACTGGCCGGGTTGCCCCACTGGGCCCCGATCAGCAGATCGCCCCGGCCGTCCCCGTTCATGTCGCCGGCCCCGGAGACCGACCACCCGAGCCGGTCGTCGCCCGGCCCGTAACCGTCGATCCGGAATCCCTGGCTGCGGGGGAGCGAACCGAGGTTGATCTCGGCGTTCGCGGTCTGCCCGTAGACCACATAGGTGGAACCGGACTCACTTCCGGTCGGATCGGCCCAGGGGGCGCCGATCGCCACATCGTCACGGCCATCCCCGTTGACGTCCCCGACCCCGGCAACCGACCAGCCGGAGTTGTCGTAGTTGGCGTTGCCGTTCAGCTGGATGTTGGCCTGGTCGAGCAGGTCGACACTGGTCGCAGCGCGGGCCGGGGAGATCGCAAGGAGACCGGCGAAGGCAATGGCGAGAGCCACGATCCCGGGTCTTTTTGACCAGCGAAAGCAGGCGTGGCCAGCGGGCCGGATCGCACTCATGACAGTTCCCTTCTCGGTGACTTGATCGACGGCCCGTACCGGAATTCCCGGTTCGAACCTGCCCCGCAACTTGCAATACAGCCGGGTTCATGAAAAACCCGACCGGACATGGTAGCGGAAAGGTCCCCTGTCTGGCGCTCAGGGAAGCTCCGGCCGGACGGCATCCCCCGGACCCGAGCGAAGCTGTCTCCGGGCCACGGTGATTCCCGCCCGCCAACCGGGTGCCCTGCCGCCTGCGGGAGGGGTGATCCGGTCGGTGTCGACCCCGCCACGGGCGAGGATCCAGCCGATGATCGAGTTCGAGTTCCACATCTCGCCGGTCCCGAGCTCGTCCCGGCCCCAGACCGGGGTGGGAACCCGGGGAATCAGGTCAAGGATTCGCCTGGCGACCGCCTCGGCCTCGGTGACCGGATCGGGGCTCTCCACGGCCTCGTCGGCATCCGGAATTGTTCCGCCAGGCCAGCAGCGAACCTCGTAGCGGAATATCCGCAGGCGACCGGCTGCACGGCTGCCGACCGCCCCTTCGGCGACCACACCGCGACGCCACCCTTCGCGGTCACGGACCGGGGCCTGCTCGATCACGAAGTGACCTTCGGGCAACTGGATTCGGAGAGCCGAGTGGTACAGGGCCAGGGCCGGTCGTCCCGCCAGCCGGGCGGTGACCATCTCGTAGATCTGTCCGTTCAGCCGGACGAAATGTCCGCCCGCCCCGAGGGGCAGCCAGTAGAGGAGAACCGCGGAACCGGTTCCGGGTGTTGCGTTTGACGCCGGACTGTTGGGCTGCTTGACCATGGAAGCAGTATCGGGCGGGATCGCGAGTCGGGCAAGGGAACGCAGATCCGTCCGGGAAAGGCCGACTTCCATTGACGGGAAGTCGGATATGGTCGGGGAGTGATTGGGGGAGGTGGAGATCGGGAGGATCCGGCGATCCGCGAGGTGTCGCTCAGCGACGCGCTGATTCCGATCTTCTCGCTGGTGGTGCTGGTCGGGGGGTCGATCGCCCTGTTCGGACTGGACGCGCTCGACGGTCCGGTGCAGGTGGCGATGGTGCTCTGCACGGTGATCGCCGGTGACCAGTACATCGCCCTGGTTCTGCCCTCCCGGGTGTTCCGGGCCGAGTTCAAAAAGCGCGATCTCGCCCCGACCAACCTGTCACGTCTGGCAGCCGATTCCGGCACGGTCACCTCACCGCTGGTGCCCTGGAACTCCTGTGGCGCCTTCATGGCCGGGGTGCTCGGGGTCGGCACGCTCGCCTACCTGCCGTACTGCATCTTCAACTACGCCAGTCCGGCCCTCAGCGTGCTGTATGGCTTCACCGGTTTCAAGATCGAGAAGCTGCAGGAGGAAACCGGATAGAGCTGTACCGAACCAGTTCCCGCGAGTAAAGGATCCGCATGATGAGCGACGAAAACCCGGCCGCCGGCTACGGCGTACATTCCGAGGTCGGCAGGCTCCGGCGGGTGCTGGTCTGCTCGCCCGGACTGGCCCACAAGCGACTCACCCCGACCAACTCCGACAGCCTGCTCTTCGATGACGTGCTCTGGGTCGAGAACGCGCAACGGGACCATCTCGATTTCGTCAACAAGATGAGTTCGCGCGGGGTGGAGGTGATGGAACTCCACGACGTGCTGGCCGAAACGATGGCGGTTCCGGGCGCCCGGGACTGGCTGCTCGACCGCAAGATCACCGACAACAACGTCGGGCCCGGCCTGGCTGACGGAACCCGCAGCTATCTCGAAACCCTGAAGCCGAAAGATCTGGCCGAAGTGTTGCTGGGCGGGCTTTCAACCACCGAGCTCCCGGAGGAGTACCGGGGAGACTCGGTGATGCTGGCCCGGGAATCGACCGGGGTGTTCGAGTACCTGATGCGACCGCTGCCGAACACCCTCTACACCCGGGACACCACCTGCTGGCTGTATGGCGGGGTGACCCTGAACCCGCTCTACTGGCCGGCCCGTCACGACGAGACCCTGCTGATGAAGGCGATCTACGAACATCACCCGGACTTCCGGGGGGCACGGCGATGGTGGGGTGACCCGGAGGAGGACTGGGAGCAGGCCTCCTTCGAGGGCGGGGACATCATGCCGGTCGGCAACGGGGTGGTGCTGATGGGAATGAGCGAACGCACCTCCCGTCAGGCGATTACCCAGGTCGCCCGGGCGCTGTTCGAGGCGGAGGCGGCCGAGCATGTGATCGTGGCCGGGATGCCGAAACTGCGGGCGGCGATGCATCTCGACACGGTGCTCACCTTCGCCGACCGGGATCTGGTCACCGTGTATCCGAACATCGTCGAGGGCATGCACACCTTTTCGCTCAGGCCGAGCGACCGGTCACCCGGTTTCGAGGTGATCGACGAGTCGCCCCGCCGGTTCACCGACGTGGTTGCCGAGGCGCTCGGGTTCAGGGAGCTCCGGGTGATCGAGACCGGCGGCGACGCCTACGCCTCGGAACGCCAGCAGTGGGACAGCGGCAACAACGCGGTGGCGGTCGAGCCGGGAGTGGTCTTCACCTACGACCGCAACACCCACACCAACACCCTGCTGAGGAAGGCCGGGGTGGAGGTGATCACCATTGTCGGGGCGGAACTGGGCCGTGGCCGTGGTGGCGGCCACTGCATGACCTGCCCGATCGAACGTGACCCGGTCGAGTTCTGACCGTCCCTAACCCGGTCGGGTCCCGGACGGTCTCGCCGCCACGGTGAGCCCCGCCTGCCAGCCGGGGGCTCTCCCGCCCGCCGGAGGATGGATCCGGTCCGTCTCGATCCCGCTCCGGGCCAGGACCCAGGCGATGATCGAGTTCGAGTTCCACATCTCTCCCGCCTTGAGTTCATCCCGGCCCCAGACCGGGGTAGGAACCTCGGCGACCAGATCCAGCATCCGGCGGGCGATGTCTTCGTCCGCGGTCAGTGTCAGCGGGCTTCCCACGGCCTCGTCCAGATCCGGGATGCTGCCGCTGCTCCAGCATCGAACCTCGTAGCGGAAGATCCGCAGGCGACCAGCCAGACGGGAACCAACCGGACCCTCCGCCACCACTCCCCGCCGGTAGCCATCGTGGTCACGAACCGGCGCCTGCTCGATCACGAACCGGCCCTCCGGCAGCTCGACCTGCAGGGCCGAGTGGTAGAGGTCAAGTGGCTTCCGTCCGGCCATCCTGGCCGCGATCGCCTCGTAGATCCGCCCGTTCAACCGAACGAAACGCCCACCGGCGCCGAGCGGCAGCCAGTAGAGATCGACCGCGCTCACGCTCCGGTTTGCGCTCCGATCGAGAGCGGCGACGATCAGGTCGTTCGAGGGAGCGTGGGCGCTGTCGGCACCCGTTTCGTAGAGTCGGCAGTTCATGCCGTAGCCCCGGCGCTGATCGGCCCCGGGTTCGACATCGTGGCCATCCACCCGGAGCGTGGGTGAGCCGAGGAACCGTTCCCGTTCGGCCTGCTCCGGCGTTGTGACCGGGACCGATTCGAGGTCCCCAAGCAGACCGCGTTCGGTCAGCAGCTCGTTCAGGCGGGGCTGCAGCTCCTCGTAGCCGGGGCAGCCGTCGAAGTAGAGCAGCTCGATCTTCACCGCTCCAGAGTAGCCCCCGGTTCAGGTCGCCCGGATGCGTCGGTTCGCGACTGCCGCGGTGGGTCAGGCAGTGAAATCAAGTGGCGTACCCATCCGGCACATTCGCCGGTCACACGGCCGAGGCCACATCCGTCTTCCGGAAGTCCTCGCCCTTGAACAGCAGCGGCCGGTCCGTGCAGCGGGCGAGGGCGTAGCTGAAGCAGTCACCCAGATTCAGCCGGGCGGGGCTGTTTCCACGACCGAACTGCTGCCAGGCACCATGGGCGATGGCGGCCTGGGTCTCGTCGAAGGCCACGACTCTCACTCCACCCTCGGCGAGAAGTTCGGCAATGCCGATGTCTGCTCCCGGGCCGAGACGGGACTCGGCGACCATCCGGATCTCAACCAGTGTGGCCGCAGAAATGAGCGGGTCCGGGTCGGCAGCAATCAGCTCGAGGAACTCATCTTCTTCGGCTTCCTTGAGCAGAATGGCGATCACCGCCGATGTATCGATAACCATGACTTCAGGTGGGAAGTCCGTGTTCGTCGTACCCGACGATTTCGTCTGCGGACCGATCATCGAGAACCGGCATTGCCTGGAGCCGGTCGGCGATCGCTCTCATCCGTTCGTACCGCTGCTCGCTCGGCACGCCGCCGCTCAGCCGCTCAAGCCGATCCCTGACCGCTGTGCCGACCGCGACCGTGATGCTCTCACCGGTCAGCTCGGAAAGCTCGCGGGCCAGTCGGTCGGTAGTCGGATCCTTGATGTTCAGGGCCACGGGTAAAGAATATCGCCTGTTTTCTTCCTGTCAACCCGCTCTGAGCGGGGCAGGGTGGAGGCCGGGAGTCAGCTCGAAAGGTCGAGCGGTCGGCCGTGGCACTCCCGGAACGGCCGGCCGCTGCCGCAGGTGCAGGGAGTGGTCTTGCCGCGGCGGCGATCGGCCTGCCGGTAGCGCTTGCTCATCTCGGCCGGGGGACGCTGCTTTTTCAGCAGATTGACCATCTGGCGCATCGGCCGGTCGATGTGATGGAAGAAGGCCTTGTAGCCGTCGCAGAGATAGTTGAGGCCCGGCTCGCCGTCGGCGGTGGTGATGAAACGGTCCTTGGGACAGCCGCCATGACAGGCGAAACGCACCTCGCACTCGCGACACTGCCTGGGCAGGGTGTCCCGCTTGTCGGTGCCGAAGCGGCGCTGCTCAGGGGAGGCGACCAGGTCCACCATGTGGGTCTCGTGGATGTTGCCGAGCAGGTAGTCCGGTTCGACGAAGTGATCGCAGGCGTAAAGGTCCCCGTTGTGTTCGATCGCAAGGCTGGTGCCGCAGGTCTCGCTGTGGATACAGAGGGTGGGTGGCGCCCCGTACCAGTTGGCCAGCGCGACATCGAACATCTGCACGTAGACCCGGCCGATGTCGTGGCGGATCCACTCCTCGAAGACATCGATCAGAAACCGGCCGTAGCCTTCGCCGGTGATCGAACGGCCGGTGACGTAGTGACCGTGCTGGGTGTAGAGCGGGCGGTCGCGCCAGGTGGACCAGGGGGTCTCGCCGTCCTCGGCGGCGGCCTCGACCCGCTCGACGATCGGGATGAACTGCATGTAGCCGGCCCCGAGGACATCCCGGAAGTAGCAGTACACCTCGCGACCCCGGTCGGCGTTGGCCGCGTGGACCGTGGTCAGCACGTTCCACTCGACCCCGGCCTCCTTCAGGTAGCCGAGTCCGCGCATCACCTGGTCGAAGCTGCCGGTCTGGCCGCGGGTCACCCGGTAGGTGTCGTGGATCTCCTTCGGTCCGTCGATCGAGATCCCGACCAGAAAACCGTGCTCCTTGAAGAAGGCGGCCCACTCGCCGTCCAGCCGGGTGCCGTTGGTCTGGATCGTGTGAACCGCCTTCTGGTTCGGCCGCAGATACTTCCCGACCAGCTCGATCGAACGCCGGAAGAAGTCGAGCCCCATCAGGGTCGGCTCGCCGCCCTGCCAGGCGATCATCACCTCCGGTGCGAAAGCGTGGGCCTCGATCAGCTGGCGGATGTACTCGTCCAGGGTCCGTTCGCTCATCCGGAAGCGGCTGTCCGGGTAGAGCATCTCCTTGGAGAGGAAGAAGCAGTAGTCGCAGTCCAGGTTGCACTGGGCCCCGGCCGGTTTGGCCAGGAGATGGAACGCCCTGGGGGCGTTTTCCGGCAGGATCGTCGGCCGCGGCCGCGGCCTCGGCTTCGGCTTCGGTTCCGCGGGCGTGGGCGGATCCGCTGTCGCGGCCCCGTTCCCGGGTTCTGTCGCCCGCTTGAAGAGTCCCATGCGTCCGGGCTTCACTCCCGTCCGCCCGCTCGCTTCTCGTATTCGCCGCGGGCCTCCCGGTCGGAGCTGAGCAGCAGATTGCGGGCCCCGAAGGCGCGCTCGATCGGATGTCGTATTCCGACCGGCAGCGCCCCGACCGGGGCGGTGATCACGGCGAGCGGCGGTACGTGAACGCTGCGGCGGGGCCGCTCGAAGGCGTCGGCAATCGCGTTCGCGACATCCTCGGGCTGAAGCTCGCCAATCAGGCGTGGTGAACCTACCCCCGCGGCCAGTTCGGTCTGCACCACCGACGGCATGATGCAGGTGAGTTCCACCCCCGTTCCTTCCAGTTCGTCGGCCACCGATGCGGAAAGCCCGACCACCGCGTGTTTCGAGGCCGAGTAGGTGGCTCCGCCCGCCATGCCGGCCCGGCCGGCCTGCGAAGCAATGTTCACGATGTGGCCGCCGCCGCGGGGAAGCATCCGTTTCAGGGCGAGCTTGGTGCCGGTCGCCACCCCGGTCACGTTGATCCCGAGGATCCGGTCGGTCGTCTCGTCGTCCTCCTCCTCGAAACGGGAGAGTGGCATGATCCCGGCGTTGTTGACCAGTCCGTGGAGCGGGCCGAGCTCCTGCTCGACCGCGTCGAGGAAGGAACGGAAGCTTTCCCGGTCGGTCACATCCAGAACCACGCCGATCCCGTTTCCACCGAGCTCCTCGGCCGACTCGGCGAGCAGCTCGGAATCGAGGTCCCCGATCGCCACCCGGACTCCCCGCCGGACCAGCTCCCGGGCGGTGGCCAGACCGATTCCGCGGGCCCCGCCGGTAATCGCGACCACCCGTCCGGAAAGATCAAGTGAGGCTCGGTTCATCCCCGGAAGCATGGAACAAGTGTACGGGGCGCCGGGACGGGCGCCGAGCGGCCGCAGCGGTCCCTATCGTCCAGTCCGGTGAACTCGACCTCGCTGCTCACACCGCTCCGGAACCCGGTCTACCGGCGGCTGTTCACCGCCCAGGTGATCGGGCTGGTCGGCAGCGGGTTGACCACGGTGGCGCTCGGACTGCTCGCCTTCGAGCTCGCAGGCGGCAATGCCGGCGAGGTGCTCGGAGTCGTGCTGGCCCTGAAGGTTCTGACCTACGTCCTGGTTTCCCCGGTGGTCGCCGCCTGGGGGGCCAACATTCCCCGCAAGCGGCTGCTGGTCGCGATGGACCTGATCCGGGCCCTGGCGATCGGTTCGGTCGTCTTCGTCGATCAGGTCTGGCAGATCTACGCCCTGATCGTGATCGTGAGCGCCGCCTCGGCCAGCTTCACCCCGGCCTTCCAGGCCCTGATCCCGGACATCTTCGAGGACGTTGACAGCTACACCCAGGCGCTCTCGGTTCACCGGATCGCGTACGAGATCGAGTCGGTGTTCAGTCCGCTCCTGGCCGGGGTCGCGCTCGTCGTGGTCAGCTACTCGGCGCTTTTCGCGGTGAACTCGCTGGCCTTCCTGGTTTCCGCCTCGCTGATTCTGGCCACCGCGGTTCCACCGCTCAGAAACCGGGAGATCGAAGCCCGTTCGATCGCCGCAATCAACCGTGGAATCAGGCATTTCTTCTCGGTTCCCCGGCTGCGCGGCCTGTTCGCCCTCGACTGGGCGGTCGCCGCCGCGGGGGCGATGGTGATCATCAACACGGTCGTCTTCGTCAAGGGCGAGTTCGGACTCGGGGCCTCCGAGGTGGCCTGGGCGCTGGGTGCCTTCGGGGCCGGTTCAATGCTGGTGGCCCTGGTCCTGCCGCGGGTTTTCGACCGGGTCAGGGACCGCACGGTGATGATTCTCGGCGGGGCTGCGCTGGCGGTCTCGATGGCACTCACCTGGCTTTTCGTCGGCTCGTTTGCCGCCCTGGTCGGTCCCTGGATCCTGGCCGGTGCCGGCACCTCGATGGTGCTCACATCCTCCGGTCGGTTGATTCAGCGCAGCGGCGACTCGGCCGAGCGGCCTGCCCTGTTCGCGGCCCAGTTCTCGCTCTCCCATTTCTGCTGGCTTTTCACCTACCCGATTGCCGGGTTCGCCGGCGGGGCACTCGGCCTGCCCGCCGCCGCGGCGATCCTGGGGGTCGTCGCGGTCCTCGGCACGCTCGCCGCGATGTTGCTTTGGCGGGACCGGCCGGCCGCGGAACCGGTTGGACAGACCGGGTCGTGACCGGATCCGGCCCGGAACCGGAGTTCAGAGCAGCCGTCCCGGGATCTCCGGGAGAAATACCTTGCCGGACCGGTCGATCCCGAGGAACCGGTTGGTGATCAGCCGGGAGATCCGGGCGTGAACAAGGTCGGGATTGAGGAAGGCGCAGGAGCCCGGTTCCGGCAGTGGGACGTTGAGCGAAGGCCCGGGGCCGTATCTGCCGGAGAGGAGCAATCCGGCGATCAGATCCGGGGTGGCCCGGGGCCCGGGGGGCCGGTTCAGGTCGAGCACCGCCAGCAGGATCATCTGGTCAACCCGGGCGGCGGTGGTGCTGGAGATGGGGCGGGTGTCGGTCGGCATCGGCCTCGCTTCGTATCTTGGGGACAGGGGGGATGTCGCCAGTCCCGGCCGATTTCTGACATCGATCGGCGGGTTCGGCGGATAGGGTGGAACCGATGAGGATCCTGTACGGGGTGAACGGCGAGGGGATGGGGCATGCGACCCGTTCCGAGGTGGTGATCGAGTCGCTGCTGACCGACCATGAGGTGAGGATCATGGCCTCCGGGGCCGCCTACCGGTATCTCGACGGGGTGTTCGATCATGTTTCGGAAATCGTCGGTCCCTCCTTTGCCATGAAGGACGGGGAGATTCAGCCCTGGCAGTCGGTGACCGGGTCGATCCTCACCGCCTGGCGCGAAACGCCGGAGAGCTTCCGTAACTGGGCGGCGGCGATCCGGGAGTGGCGACCGGACGTGGCGGTATCGGACTTCGAACCCTTGACCGGACTCTACGCCCGCGGGTCGAGAACCCCGCTGGTCTGCGTCGACAACATCCACATGGTGGATCGCTGCGCCCACAGTCCCGAGATCGTCCGCGGCGGGATGGAGGATGCCGCGGTCGCCAGGGCGGTCATCAAGGGCATGGGTCTGGTCGCCGGCGACTACGTGATCCCGACCTTCTTCTATCCGGAGGTGATCAAGGGCCGTACCAGGCTGGTACCGCCGATCCTCCGGCCGGCGATCATCGAAGCCGAACCGGCTCGGGGCGAACATCTCGTGGTCTATTCGGGAGGCAGCACCGAACTGATCGACACCCTCAGGGACAGCCCCCTGCCATGCCGGGTCTACGGGATGAGGGACGGGGACGAGGTCGGCACCACCGACGGGGCGATCGAGTATCGCCCCCGTTCAATCGACGGATTTCTCGAGGATCTGGTCGGCTCCCGTGGTGTGGTCACCGGCGGCGGGTTTTCGCTCCTCAGCGAGGCGGTGTATCTCGGCAAACCGGTGCTCTCGGTTCCGCTCAAGGGCCAGTTCGAGCAGCTGATGAACGCGCGGTATCTCGAGCAGGAGGGCTTCGGAGCCTGTGCGACCCGGGTCGACCGAGCCGCCCTGGAGGACTTTCTTGAAGATCTGGACCGGAACCACGAACGGCTGGAGGGCTACCAACAGGATGGAAACCGGGAGGCGATCAGGGTGATCACGGAAACGATCGAGGCCGCGGGTGAGGACAGCCGGCGCGAAAGGGCCAAGGCTCGGCGTGCCGCGAAGAAGGTGCCGAAATGAACCGGAAAGCAGCCGGAGCGGTTGCCGCCGGGGCGGCCACCGTCGCGGCCGGGGTCGCGATCTTCCAGGGCCAGTATCCGACCGCCCAGCTCTACGGGGAGACCGTTCACCGTGAACCGGGGGCGGGAAAGCGGCTCTGCCTGACCTACGACGACGGACCGAATCCGCATGACACCCCGATTCTGCTCGATCTGCTTGATCGCCACGATGCCAAGGCGACCTTCTTCCTGATCGGAATGTGGGCGCAGCGGGAGCCGGCGCTGATCCGGGAGATCGTCGCCCGAGGTCACGCGATCGGCAATCACACATTCACCCATCCGACCATGCCGGCCCACTCCTCCGGGCGGATCCGGGAGGAGCTCAGGCGCTGTCGGGAGGCGGTGGTGGCTTCCGGGGAAGACTTTGCCGAGATCGAAGGCATGGCCCTGATGCGCCCGCCGTACGGCCGCCGGCGTCCGGGCACCCTGCGGACCATGAGGGAGGAAGGCTACGTGCCGATCACCTGGTCGATCACCGGCTACGACTGGCGGTCCCGGATCACGGCGGAAAAGATCACCTCGAACTGCCTGAAGGCGGGGGAGGGGGACATCATCCTGCTCCACGACGGCTCGAACGAGGAACCGGCCGCCGATCGCAGCCGCTCGATCGAGGCGACCCGGAACATCCTCGAGCACTACCGGCCGCAGGGATACGAGTTCGTGACGGTGCCGGATCTGGTCGCTGCCGCGCGCTGATGTTCGACGACCTGAACATCACCCTCACCGTCCTGCTGTTCCTCTGGTGTTTCGGGCTCGGGGCGATCGAGATCGAGATCGAGGGAGGCTACGGCTGGGCCGAACGGCTACCCACCTGGTATCTGAAGCGAGGCCGTACCGGACGGATCTACGGCTGGTTCATGGGCCACCGGCCCCTGACCGGCTACCACGTTTACGCGTTCACGATCCCGCTGGTGATCCTCCACCTGCCGTTCGGGATGGGAGTCGAGTGGTCGGTTTCGGCGGAACTGGTGACCATCGGCCGCTACTTCCTGCTGGCGGTGATCTGGGACTACTGCTGGTTCGTGCTCAACCCGGCCTACACGGTGAAGCGGTTCCACCGGGGCAACGTGTGGTGGTTCGAGGTTCCGTGGATCTGGCGATTTCCGCTGGACTACTACGCCGGTGTTCTGGTTTCGATCGTCCTGGCCGGTCTGGCTGCCTGGTCCGCCGCCGCGGGCGGACCCCTGTTCGAGCATCTCTGGCTGGTCGCCGGACTGATCCTGCTGACCGGACTGACCGTGATCCTCGCCCCGCTCTACCACCGCTGGTACCGCCACATGCGCCGGGCGGACGCGGACGACCGCGCAATCACCGAAAAGTACGGCCCGCCGGCCCCGGAGGAGGTCTGGTCGGGCGGGATCCCGGACCTGCCCCCACTGGAACGGTAGCGCCCAAAGGGGTAAAGGATCCGAAAAGCGCGGGCGGCCCTCTAGCGCGAGCCGGGGTCAGGGCCAATCCGGAGATTGAAGTGAACGCCGCCGACCACGCCCGGTAGCCCAGCCCCGGATAAGTAGAGGTGGAAAGCCGTCAAAAAAGACGGTTTAGGGGCTATCCATTCAGTTAAACGTCAAATGTGACGGATAATACTTATCTAAACAACGATGGTGGTAGGATCCGCCAATGGCGATCCGCCCGGACATGAGCGACCACGCCATCCTGCGCGAGATCGGCGATCGGATCAAGGACCATCGGCTCGAACAGGATGTGAGCCAGCGTGGCCTGGCCGGAAAGGCAGGGGTTTCCCTCAGCACCCTGGAGCGAGTGGAAGCGGGAGCGGGGTCGAGCATGGTCTCGGTCGTGCGGATCCTGCGTGCACTCGGCCTCGCCGGCAATCTGGATGAGCTTGTTCCGGAACCGCTGCCATCCCCGCTGGCCAGGCTCAAGGCCAGCGGCAGGAAACGGCAGAGGGCTTCCTGATGAACCTGGTTCAGGTCAAGATCTGGAACTTTGACGTCGGAACCCTTTTGGTGGAGGGTGACCGTTCGATCTTCCAGTACGAGCCGGATTTCGTGTCGCGCGGGTTGGAACTTTCACCGTTGATGATGCCGCTGACCAAGACTCCCCGGTCATTCCGGGTGCCGGACCATTTTCGAACTCTGCCCGGGCTGCTTGCGGACTCGCTCCCGGATCGCTTCGGCAACGCCCTGATCGACGCCTGGATTGCCAGCCGGGGTATCAGTCGCGCTGATTTCACCCCTGCCGATCGACTCAGCTATGTAGGTAGCCGCGGCATGGGCGCACTCGAGTTCAAGCCGGCGAACCATCCCGGATCGGGCAGACGTGATCACGCCATTGACCTGGGGACGATGGTCGAACTTGCCGGGCTTGCCCTCAACCAGCGGGAGGCCTTTGTGACCGATATCCAGGGTTCGAAGGAGCAGGCGGTAAAGGACATCCTCAGCATCGGTACCTCGGCCGGCGGGGCTCGGGCAAAAGCCGTGATCGCCTTCAACGAAAAGACCGGCCAGATCAGGTCCGGGCAGATCGATGCCGGACCCGACTTCGAGCAGTACCTGCTGAAGCTCGACGGGGTGAGCGAATCGAGCCGTGAGAGCCTGGGTGAGGGACAGGGTTTCGGGCGGATCGAGTACGCGTATCACCTGATGGCCCTTGAGGCCGGGGTCGAGATGACCCCTTCCCGTCTGCTGGAGGAGGGCGGACGAGCTCATTTCATGACCCGACGGTTCGATCGAAGTGCCGAGGGCAAGCTTCACATACAGACGCTGTCCGCCCTGGAACACCTCGATTTCAACCTTTCCTACCACTGGGAGGGTGCGTTCACCGCGGCCAGAAGCCTGAACCTGTCTCCCGGTGACCTGGAACAGATGTTCCTCAGGGCAATGTTCAATGCCGCTTTCCGGAACCAGGACGACCATGTGAAAAACATGAGCTTCATCATGGATCGAGATGGCACCTGGAGTCTCGCACCGGCCTACGACCTGATTTACGCGCATAACCCTGAGGGCAGGTTCACCCGCACCCACCAGATGAGCGTGAACGGTGAGCGGGACGGTCCCGACTTCGATGACTTCAGGGAGATGGCCAAGACGGTCTCGCTCGATCGCGGGATCGCCACCCGTTCACTCGAACGGATTCGGGCGGCGGCGGCTAAATGGCCGCAGTTCGCAGAAGAAGCCGGAATCGACGAGAGCATCACCCGGCGGATCGAGGCGGAATTCCGGAGCCTTCGGGCCGGCAACTGAGCGACAAGGCTGGAAGCCGAGATCCGCGATATCAGCGGACAGCACTGAAAGATCGGATCTCGCGGAGCTGTGCGGGACCCGTGGGCCTGGCACCGGCGCGCTACTACGCCGGTGTTCTGGTTTCGATCGTCCTGGCCGGTCTGGCTGCCTGGTCCGCCGCCGCGAGCGGACCCCTGTTCGAGCATCTCTGGCTGGTCGCCGGACTGATCCTGCTGACCGGACTGACCGTGATCCTCGCCCCGTTCTACCACCGCTGGTACCGCCACATGCGCCGGGCGGACGCGGACGACCGCGCAATCACCGAAAAGTACGGCCCACCGGCCCCGGAAGAGGTCTGGTCCGGCGGGATCCCGGACCTGCCCCCACTGGATCGGGACGGCCCAAAGGGTGAAGGATCCGAAAAGCGCGAGCGGCCCTCTAGCGCGAATCGGGGTCAGGGCCAATCCGGAGATTGAAGTGAACGCCGCCGCCGCGCTTGATATTGCCGGTCGGGTCCGGCTCCCTTACGCTGGAAGACCGACCGGGTTATGGTGAAGAGTGGTCGATCAGAAGGCGCTGGTTCGACAGCACTTCTACGCGAAAGGGTCCCCCCACATGACTCTCTTAGCAATCATGACCCGTTTTCTGGTCTTCTTCGCGACCGCGGTCGCCGCGGTCGTCTTGGTCTTTGCGGGCCTCGCGAGCGCGGCCCAGCCGCAGACTGGCGGTTTCTCCTATTTCCAAAGCTGGGTCGGTGGGGCATACCGCCATTCGGTCAGCTTCACGGTCGTGAGGGCGCGGGGGAAGACAACGCTGAAGCGATTCGTCGTCAAGACCTCCGCCTGCGGCGGCACTCTGGTGCTGGGCAAGACCGTGAAGGTCAAGGCGAACGGCAAGTTCGCATCCTCTGGCAAGATGAAACTCGTCAACGGCTCTTCGGCGTTCCTGTACATCGACGGCAAGTTCGTTTCCCGGCGCAAAGCAAAGGGAAAAGTGACATTCCACGCGTGCCCCTTGTACGTGATCAACTTCGAGGCAGTGAAGGGTGGTAAGAAGGTCATCGACCCCTGACCCGGCCGGGTGCGGCCCAGAACCGCTGGGCACAGAGAACCCTGGATCCGGGTCGAAGAAGCACCTCCGGCCGGCCACCGGTCCGGGCCACTTCTGATCCAACCGGGCCGGGAAATCCGGCGTCGGGTGGAGCCGAAACGGTTCAGCGGATCAGTGGCCCACGGTGCCACGTCCGGGGTAGTAGAGCCGCAAGGTTCCGGTTCCCAAGTCGGGAGTGGAAACCGTTATCAACCGGTAGTAGCGGCGGGCGCGGCCGCGCGCTCCGCGCGAGGCTTTCGGCTTCCGCAGGGTGACCTTGGTCCGGTGAAGCTGGAATCCATTCCCGTTCTGGTCGTGGTTGTCCTGGATGAACCCTCGGGCATGAGCGCGAAGGGGGACTTTCTCCCCGTTTGTACGTTTCCCAGGTTCTCACCTGGACCCGAAACTCTGAAACCCGTACAACCTCCCGGCTGCTATCGCCACGCCTTGCGGGGACGGTGAAGCCGGACCCCCTGCCACCCTCTCGCATAGGCGACGGCGGATTACCTGCGGTAGGCGCGGCCACGCGGGCGGATCGCTCGAACGTCCAGCACCCGATCGGTGTCCCTGCGAGTGAAGATGATTCGCCACTCACCGACCCGAAGCCGCCAAAGCCGATCGGGGCCGCGTAACCGTTTCACGTCACCTTCCGGCAGGGCACCGATCCCGATCTGGATTCTCTCCTGGTCTTTCCGGCCGAGACGTTTCAGCGCTTTGAGTGCGGCGGGGCGAACCTCGATTCGCCACGGGGCCGGATCACTCAGCGGCCAGCCCCGCCAGAGCCTCGGACCACGGGATGCCCCGCTCACTTGCCGCCGCCTCGGCTGCGGCCCGATCGGCCTCGGTCAACTCTTCATCATCGATCGGGGCAGCATCGAGCTTGGCGATCACGGGATCTTGTGCCCGTTCAAGCATGGTCGCCACCGCCGCCAGGGAATCCTCGGGGAGCTGATCGACCAGTCTGTGAAGCTCGGTCTTGGTCATGGATAGAGAGTAGCACCGAGAAAGCCCTGAAGCGGCAGATTTCCGGGTTCGGAGACCTTGACAACCGAAGCTCCGCAAGCGCCTTTAGGCGTCTCGGGCGGGCGACCAAAGGGTTCAGGTAACCCCGAAGCGGCGGACCATTTTCCTCTGGGAGGAAAATCTGACTGGGCGCGGGGTCAAGGCATCTCGACCACGATCGCATCTGTGACCTCTTCAGGGTGATACCTTGCCGCCGTTGCGCTAGCGTAAAGTTGACGCTCTTGGTCCCAGCAGACGTCACCCGACCGGGGCGGCAGAAGAATGGCTTCCAGGATTCTGAACCGATTGACGAATACCTCACCCGGGGCTGATCTCAGGATTCCCGATGCTGATAGGTCAGAGTGGCTCTCGAACTACCCGGCCCCAGCACCAAACATGATTCGCCGAGTCGACTGCGCAAGTTTGACCGCCTCCCGCGCTTAGAGTCTTGAACGTACCACTTGGGGGGTCAGCCGCGCCAAAACCGCTTCTCCCCCAACACACGATCGTGCCGTCCACTCGAATACCGCAGGTATAATGACCGTCAGCGCTCAACGTTTTGAACTCACCGGGTGGAGGGCTCGCTTGGCCATCGCTGTTCGATCCCCAACAGGCTACTGTGCCATCCGTCCTAATTCCGCAGGAATGGCTGCCGCCTGCACTAACGCTCTTGAACGTACCAACGGGAGCGATAGTCTCGCCATAATCGTCGTTTCCCCAGCAGTCCACAGTATCATTACTCCGAATACCACAAGCGACTGCGTTACCAGTGCTCAGAGTCCTGAACGTGCCGGTAGGAGCGGACGTTTCGCCCGCGAAGTCCGAACCCCAGCATGTGACGGTACCATCAGCCTTGATCCCGCACGTAAAAAGGCTGTCACCCGCGCTAATGTCCTTAAATGTGCCGCTAGGCGAAGCAGATAGCCCTCCAGTCTTGGTTCCCCAGCATAACGCTGTCCCGTTTGCCTTTATCCCACACGCATGGAGATATCCTGCGCTTAGGGTCTCGAATCTGTCGGCAGGAGCTACTGGTGCTCCATATCCCTCATCATCGTAACTCCAGCAGATAACTGTCCCAGTGGTTTTCATTAGACAAGCGGGCGAGTTAGAACTCACATCTTTGAATGTGCCTACCGGAACAGTGGTCTGCCCAAACGAGTTATCTCCCCAACAGACAGTCTCACTATCGATCCGTATACCGCAGGCATGGCTGCCGCCGACGCTTACGCTCTTAAATGTACTTTGAGGCGGACCGTATTCTCCATTTCGGTCCCAGCCCCAACAGCTAAGAGTGTCATCAATCTCGATACCACATGCGAACAGATCACCGGCACTAACGCTCTTGAATCGTCCTGAAGGAGGAGTCGCTCGACCAAACTCGTTGTCACCCCAGCAAACCACTCGCTCGTTGATGGTCCGGATACCGCACGAGTAGCGATCTCCGACGCTAATCGTCCTTAACGCTTCTGATGGCACTGTGCCATTCTCATATCCCCAGCATTCTGGTGTGCCGTCGGTTCTCAGCCCGCAAGCTTGGTTCGTGCCGACGCTCACTGTCTTAAACGTGCCGCTGGGCGGGATGAACTCTTCTGAATCATAGCCCCAACAGACAATCGTGTCGTCGAGACTGACGCCACACGTTTGGAGACCTCCGGCGCTCACAAGCTTGAACACACCTGCTGGCGGCGAGGCTTGTCCGTAAGAATTGGAACCCCAACAGACAACTTTGTCGTCCGACTTGAGGCCACACGTGTGCTGACGGCTAGCGCTTAGACTCTTGAAGTTTCCAGCGGGGGCCGAAGCCATCCCTGTGGCATCTACACCACTATTAGAGCCCCAGCACACAGCCGTTCCTTCGGTCCTCGCGCCACAGGTATAGCCGTCACCAGCACTCACGATCGTGAGCCGATTTGCCCGAAGATCGAAGACCCCAGAAATCGCGATGTCACCATCCATCTTGACTTTGCAGGCTTCACCATCGACCCGATCGCAGCCCGTCCACCCCTCAAAGGTGGAGTCAGAATCCGGATTGGGAACGACGGTTACCTTGGACCCGGTGACGTAGCGGCCGTCGATGGGCTTCGGGTAGACAGTCACGGTGCCGTGGCCGTCCCCGTCCTTCCTGACGGTCAGGGCGTGAGTCAGAGCCGGAGGCGGAACGATCGGAGGGTCGGCACATGCTTTCTTGACAGCAGCCTTGGCCTTGTTAAACGAAGCTTTCGCTTTCGACTTGGCCTTCCTAGCATTCGCAAGCTTCTTTTTGGCCTTGGCTTTGGTCTTCCCGTTCGCTCTTTTCATTGCTTTTCGGGCAGCCTTCAGCTGTCTGTCGGCCTGGGCGAGCTTTTTCTGTCCCCCGGTCCGTTTTGCCTTGGCCTGCTTGCAGCGCACAGCGGTCGAAAGACCAGCCTGGCTGGCCTGACCCGCTGAAGACGCCACTAGGAGGGTGATCGGTCCACACAGCAGAACCACCAGGAACGAAACCGGCAAGCGAACATAGCGTCTCCAAGACCAACGAGACATTCCCGCTAACGCTCCCCGATACGCCCACATCGCTTCCTCCGTCACCTCGTGTTTTCGGGTACCGAAGCGGAGTCCGGCCACCGGACCCAGCCGCAATCACCTGGAGCATAACACTGGCACGAGGGGCGGTGAAATCAGAGGAATCTGACACGCCGAACCCAATACTGCATCGCATCTAGGAACTGAATAGTGCGCCCCCGGAGGTGGCGCACTATTCTGGCGGAACTCGTTTCGGGAAAATCGAGCGAGGGAGGCGGCAGGAGGTGGGGTCGCTGTTTGAACGCTCACCAAATGTTCACGCGGACCTGTCCCATTTGGGACACCTGTCGAAAGTCCCAGAGTTGTGCAAAGGAAGCCTCGCAGCCCTCCCCGGTCCCGGCATCGGCAAGATGGGGATACCCCCGTGGCCCCTTGCCCTGAATTGGAGCGATCGGTGGAAACCGAAGCTCTGTAAGCGATCGTAAGCCGCTTCGGCAGGTGCCCGAAGGGTCCAGGTACCACCGAAACGGCGAACGGTTTCCCTCGGGGAGAGAAACTTGACTGCTGGCGGGGTCGCAGCTCCTCGACCACTCAAAAAGTCGGGTCAGGTGTCCAGCGCCCCGGCATCCCGAAGGATCAAGGCAGCCTCACGATGGAGCTCAGCTTCCGTCGGGGTGATGGAATGAGCGATCGGTCCGGCGTTGGGGCCGCTCACGATTTTTGGCAGAGCCCAGACTGGATGTGCGTCGGATGGTTCCGTGAAAAAAATCATCGGGATCACCAGTCGCGCGGCCGGAAAGCGGGATGGGCCGACATGAGGTGGCAACGCCGTCACTTCTTGACTCGCTGCCACCTCAGACCCCACGGGATAAGGTCGATCCGACGGGCACCATCAATCAGGAGGAACCGATGAAACTCCCCGAAAGTGTGAAACCGAAGCTGCGATCCACCCCGGCCGCCCCACCATTCAACCGGGCCAAAGGCTGGAAGCTCGACCCGCATAACGACCAGCGCATCCGCTGGTGGGACGGCCGCCGGTGGGGCTCTGCCGTCGCAGACGCTGGCGACGATGCGGAAACCTACGCGGCCGCTGAGCTTGGGGAGAACGTCGAGCTTCCCGAACCACCGAACGTCGGGCCGACCACCAGGGCCGCCAGCCCGGACCCGGACAGCAAGATCACGTCGGCTGGGTGGACCACCGCGTTTCTCATCCCAATCGTCGGGTTCTTCGTTGGGGTGGTGGTCTTGACTCGCGGGCGAACCGAGGGGATCGGGATCATGGTCACCGCGGTCATCATGGCGGTCGTATGGTTTTACGTTCTGTCAGATCTGATGGTTGTGTCCGGGTGAGCTGCGGGCTCCTGGCCTAGCGCAAAAACCCCGCCACCGAATGAACGGTGACGGGACCCCTGGCAACGCCGTCACTCTTGGACCGGCTTTAGCGATACAGCGGCGACGTGTCCCGGTGGTCTCGATCATCGGCTCTCCTGGACATCGTGGCCGAGCAGGTGGACGGGGCTGCAACGACCCAGTGAACAGGCGGTCCGGGGTGGCGCTCAAACCCTTGTCAGAAAACCGGGTCGCGCCAAGGCCTTGTCACTTCCCTTGTCACCCTGCGATTTTCGACGGTCGGTGAAGTGGAAGATTTGGCTCTGTGAGCGGATACCGGGGGAGGGACTTGAACCCCCGACACGCGGATTATGATTCCGCTGCTCTAACCAGCTGAGCTACCCCGGCGGGGAGCGGTGAGTCTAAATGATCGCGGGGCCGGGCGACCGGAACCGTGGCAGGACAACGACGGCACGGAAACACCGGGTCTGGCGGGGCTGCTGCCTGATGTCGGGGGGTGTGGCTCCGGTCCTGATCTCCTTCCGGGCTGGCTGCGAGGGCGGGTGGCTCAGAAGTCGCCGATCGCGAACGTGTTCCCGTCCGGGTCCTTGACCCAGCAGGCGTGGGAGCCGTCGAACTCGACCACCCCATCCGCATCGGTGTGCAGATCGGGCTCGTCGTACTGCTCGAACCTGACTCCCTTCGCCCGCAGGGCGGACATCTCGCCCTCCAGGTCGTCAACCTGCCATGCGCCCAGGGTGGCGGTGCTGCGCCCGGCGTGCTCGGGGGACAGATAGACCAGCAGACCGGTGTGCTCACCACAGCCGTACATCCGCTGTTCATCGGAACCGTTGGTTTCGCCGGATTCCCGCAGACCCAGGGTGTCCTCATAGAAGTGACGGGCTCGGTCCATGTCGGAAACGGCCGCTACCGCGGCGATCCTGCTCGTACTCAGGCTCATGTGGGGTGCCTCCTCCTCGGTGGTATCTCGGTGTCCCGAGAAATGCGCCTGCCCCTTGAGCGTAGCGCGATGCCCCCACCGGCCCGTTCAACCGAGGTCGCGCCGGCGAAACAGGGCGATCCCGACCGCGGTGAGGACGGCGGCGCTCGCGGTCAATACGGCCAGAGGGACCGGGTTGGCTTCCGTGGACGGGAGTGCCGGTGTGTGGGTGAAGGGGGAGAGGCTGTTGATCCAGTAGGGGAGATTGCCGAAGGCGGCCATGCTCCAGATCGCGACACAGGCGATCAGCAGGGCCCAGGCGACCCCGGCAAGGCGATCGGAAAGCCCGAAAAGCAGGACCGCCAGCCCGCCCATGATCCACATCGCCGGGGCCTGGGCGGCCCCGGCGGCGGCGAGGGCGGGGACCCGGGAGAAGTCCCCGGTGGAGACCCCGAGGCCGATCCCGATCGCCAGCCCGACCAGGATCATGATCACCAGGCTCGCGACCGCACCGATCAGCAGATGCCCGGCCACCCAGCGGGTCCTGCCGAGCGGTGAGGCGAGCAGCAGCTCCGCCCGGCCGTGGGACTCTTCCGAGTGGGGCCGGAGCGCCGCCCCGATCGTGAAGGCGGCGGCGAAGATCGCAAGGATGATCAGGATTGAAGCGAAGTAGGAGTCGAGGAGTGCCGTCCCGGTCGCTGCGCGGTCACCTCCGGCCAGCGCCGCCTTCATTGCCGGGCTGGACTGGAGCACATCCTCGATCGTGTTCCCCATGCTGCCGATGATCACCCCGTAGGCGACCAGGCCGATCGTCCAGCCGATGATCGTGCCGCGCTGAATCCGAAAGGGCAGACCGAGCGGCCGGAGCAGCAGCCGGTTGGCCCGCCGCGACCCGGGCCTTGGCTGGAGCAGGCCGGAGCCGATGTCTCGCCGGTTGAGCACCAGGGCGGCGACGGCCGTGGCGATCAGGGTCGCAGCCAGGGGCAGAAGCAGGACCCACCAGCGTCCGCCGGAGAAGGGATGGGTGAGTTCGGCCCAGCCCAGCGGCGAGGTCCAGGTGAGTCGGCCGCTGCCGAGATCCCCGATCGCACGGAGCGCCCAGGCCAGTCCGAGCACGCCGGCGACCAGCCCCCGGGTGAGCCGGGCCTTGCCGGTCACCTGGGCGCAGACCGCGGTGGTGGCGGCGAAAACGAGACCGGTGCCGAGGATCGCGGCGGCGGCGAGCGCCGACTGGCCCGCATCGAAGCCGACCAGGATCAGGACCGCGGCCTCTCCGGCCGCGGCCAGCAGCAGGGTGAGACCGGTCAGCCCGAGTGCCGCAGTCAGGGGTGCCACCCGGCCGGCCCCGGAGGCCAGAAGCAGGTCGGTCCGGCCGTCCTCTTCCTCCATCCGACTGTGCCGGGTCACCAGGAAGAGAGCCAGGATCGCGCTGAGGATCGAAAGCACCGGAACTGCCTCCCAGACGACCACCCCGGGCAGGGTGTCGATCGCCCGGGCGGGGCCGATCATCGCGATCACCGCCGCATTGCCCTCCATGCTGGAGGCCAGCATTTCGAGTTCGGCCGGGGTGCCGTAAAGGCCCTTGTAGCTCAGTGCGTACATCGCGATCCAGCCGACCAGTCCGGCCACGCAGAGCGGGATCAGCCAGCGGTCACGGCGCAGGGCGAAGCGGAAGAGCCGTCCGCTTCCGGCGAGTCCGGCCATCACCCGTCCTCGTACTCGTGGAGAAAGAGATCCTCGAGGGTCGGGGGCCGGCTTACGAGGCTGACCACTCCCCGTCCGGCCAGCCACTCCATCGTGTTGCGAAGCTCGGCGGTGTCGATCGAGAAACTGACCTGGTTGCCGTCGCGGCGAAGACCGTGGAGTCCGGTCAGCGACTCGATCCCGTCTGGTGGCGTTGCGGTTTCCGCCCGGATCGAGGTGCGGGTCAGGTGGCGCAGCTCGCCGAGCGATCCCGACTCCACGGTCCGGCCCTCCCGGATGATCGTCAGGCGATCGACCAGCCGCTCGACCTGGCCGAGGATGTGGCTCGAGAGCAGGATCGTCTTTTCCGCCTTGCGGATCTCGGCGACGCAGTCCTGGAACACGGCTTCCTTCAGCGGGTCGAGCCCGGAGGTGGGTTCATCGAAAATGAACAGCTCGGCGTCCGAGGCGAGGGCTGCGATCAGCGCGACCTTCTGCCGGTTTCCCTTCGAGTAGGCCTTGCTCTTCTTGGCGGTGTCGAGCTCGAACCGTTCACAGAGCTCACTCACCCGGGCCGGATCGAGACCACCGCGGAGTGAGCCCAGCACATCGATCGTCTCGCCCCCGGTCAGATTCGGCCAGAGGTGAATGTCCCCGGGGACATAGGCGACCCGTTTCGTCACCTCCCGGGCTCTCGTCCACGGGTCCTGACCGAAAATTGCGGCCCTTCCTCCCGAGGCCCGGATCAGGCCCAGAAGAACCCGGATCGTGGTCGACTTTCCGGAACCGTTCGGCCCGAGGAACCCGTGGACCTCGCCGGGTTGAACCGTGAGATCGAGACCGTCGAGCGCCCGGGTGTGCCCGAACTGCTTCTCCAGTCCCTCGACTTCGATTACCGCTGGCATACCGGGACGGTAGTCGGCGGTCGAGGTGAAGGAAAGTCCCAACTATCGCGGGCAGGCTTCATCTCGGTGGCCGGATCCCGGATCACAGGTAGGGGTCGGTGGCCGAAGGACCGAGCCGGCGCTCAACCAGGAAACGCAGCGGGAAGGCGAGCAGGATCCAGACCGCCAGGGCGTAGGTGGGAGAGGAAAGCAGGCCGACCGGGATCGCCAGGGTGAAGACGAGGACCGGGATCAGGACGAGCAGGACCGAGTACCGGACCATCCGACGCGGGGGATCAACCGCGAAAAGCTCGGCCCGGTGGGCCCGGGAGAACAGAATCAGCTCCATCAGGCTGATCAGCAGCAGGGTCGAGATGTAGACGACCACCGTGATCGGTTCGCCCGAGTAGCGGTCGAGCAGTCCGGTTGGCAGGGGCAGAAAGGCGATCAGGCCCAGGTAGATCAGGTTGAGGCCGGTGTAGACCGGATCGATCGCCTTCAGATGCCGGACGAAGTGGTGATTCGACAGCCAGTAGAAGGCAAGTACCGCGACCGAGATGAAGAAGGTGAGGATGTCCCCGTGGGCCGAGAGCAGGGTGTCGGTCAGTTTCTCCGATGGAACCCGGGGTATGCCGATCGAGACGATCAGCAGGGTCATCGCGACCGCGAAGATCCCGTCGGTCAGGCCAATCATCCGGTTGAACTCGATCGAGTCCCGCTCGTAGAGGGTCCGTCCCATGTCCGCGCCGATGCTAATCACCAACCCGGTCGGAGCCGGTCAGTCCAGGTTGACGTGGTGGAATCGGGGCAGGAGCCGCGCCCGGAGTTCCTCGGCCACCTTCGAATCCGGATCGCGACGGGTCACCAGAAAGACCTCGGTCGCATCGAACGCGGCCAGCTCGTCCTCCACCGCCAGGACCACATCCTCGTCGCCGAGCAGGGGCTGGGCCGCGACCCCGGCCAGGGTGAGCGAGGCGACCGAGACCACGAGACTGCTGCGGGCCCGGTCCCGGGCCGCCTCGAGATCGGTCGCCCAGCGGTGGAGAAAGGTGTTGTCGGCCGGGGTGAGCAGCCGGATCTCACTCTCGTTCTCCTCGTAACCCAGTTTCACCTCGTCGGCCACCCGGGTGATCGCAGCGGCGTCCTCGATCGGGAAGGTGGTCACGACCAGCAGCCGTCGGTCAAGCTCCGGATGAGGCGTGCGGCCGATCGGATCCCAGGGGTGTTTGACCATCAGCCAGACCACGATCAGGGTGGTGGTGACCCCGGCTACGGCAACGCCCACTTCCGGTCTGACCAAAGCGAAAGCGGCCGCGGACGGGAACAGGATCACGATCAGGAGCAGTGGCGGGTGCCAGGACTTCATCGGCCCACCGTACACCCGGTATCGGGTCGGCCAGTCGGTTGCGGCGGCCGTTACATTTCGGGTCATGAACCCTGACCTGGCGAAGGCCGTGAACACCGTGGTCCGCGACTGTCTCGGAGTGCGGGCCGGCGAAGAGGTGCTGACCGTGGCGAACCCGGCCACCCTCGAACTGGGGACGGCGATGCGGGCCGAAGCCGAGGCAGCCGGAGCCGAGTCGGTGCTGGCCGTGATCACCGAACGGGAAACCCACGCCGGTGAGCCTCCGGCAACGGTTGCCGAGGCGATGAAGGCGGCCGATGTGGTGCTCGCCCCGACCGTCCAGTCGCTGTCCCACACCGATGCCCGCAAGGTCGCAAGCGAGGCCGGGGCGCGGATCGCGACCCTCCCGGGGGCGACGGTCGAGATGCTCGGCCGGGTGATGAGCGACGACATGGCCGAGCTTCGCCGCCGTGGTCATCGAGTCGCGGAGATTCTGGATCGCGGGGTCGAGGCGCGGATCACCTGCGACCACGGCTCCGATCTCACGCTCGGCCTCCAGGGCCGGGTGGCGATCCCCGACGCCGGGGAGCTGACCGAACCGGGCGCCTTCGGGAACCTGCCGTGTGGAGAGGGCTTCATCGCTCCGGCTACTGCGGAAGGAGTGCTGGTGGTGGACGGATCGATCGCCGGGGTCGGGCTGGTCGGCGATCCGGTCCGGCTGACCGTCAAGGCCGGCCGTCTGATCGATGCAACCGGCCCGGAAGGGGCGGCCCTGATGGAGCTGCTCACTGTTCACGGTCCGGACGGAACCAATGTGGCCGAGCTCGGAATCGGCACCAACTCGAAGGCGATCCTGACCGGGAACATCCTCGAGGACGAGAAGATCTTCGGTACCGCCCACGTCGCTTTCGGGGCGTCGGCTGCGATCGGCGGCAACATTCAGGTGCCGGTTCACCTCGATGTGGTCAACCTGAGACCCGAGGTCACGGTCGACGGGGAGCTGCTGGTCCTGGACGGCCGGCTGCTGGTCTGAAACGGTGGTCCGGTGAAGATGCTGGCCGCACCGAACCTGTCCGAGGGGCGGGATTTCGCCCGGCTGGAACTGCTTGAGGGCAGCCTCGCCTCCGCGACCCTGCTTGACCGTCACACCGACCTCGACCACAACCGGGCCGTGTTCACGGTGGCCGGGGAGCCCGACCGGCTGGAGCTTGCCCTGATCGGGCTCGCCCGCACCGCGATCACCGAGATCGACATGACGGCTTGGCGCGGGATCCATCCCGCGATCGGAGCGATCGATGTCTGCCCGGTGATCTGGACCAGGGCGGAGGACCGCGAGCAGGCGGTCGAGACCGCACTTCAGGCGGCGATCGCGATCGGCAAACTCGGGGTCCCGGTGTTCCTCTACGGCGAACTCGCCACGGCCGAGCAACGCCGGGAACGGGCCTACTTCCGTCGGGGCGGGGTGGACCGGCTCTGGCTGCGGATGAGCGGGGGCGATCCGGAAGAGTCGGATCAGGTATTGAAGCCGGATTTCGGGCCGGAGCGGCCCCATCCGACCGCCGGTGGCTGCCTGGTCACGGCCCGCCCGCCGCTGGCCGCATTCAACCTGGAGCTGGAAACGGACGACGTCACGATCGCCCGGGAGATCGCCGCCGAGATCCGGGAGAGCGCCGCCGGAGGGCTCCCCGGGGTCCGGGCCCTCGGACTCGGCTTGTCGACCGGGCGAACCCAGGTTTCGACCAACGTTCACGATCCGGTCTCGATGCCACTCGCCCGGCTGGTCGCGGCGGTGGCCGCACGGGCCGAGCTCCGGGGCACCCGGGTGATCGAGGCGGAACTGATCGGCCTGCTGCCGGAGGCGGCCATGGCCGGCTACCCGGAGGGGGTCCCGATCCGGGGGTTTGATCCGAACTATCACCTGATCGAAAACCGGCTGGCCGATCTGCCGGCAGGCTGAGGCGGGGACAAGCCGGTCGGCGCGAGCGGGCCGGGATCTCGTGGGCTCCGGTAAGTTTGGCCCGTGGCCCAGACCAAAAAGAAACGCCGCCGCAAGCACCGGGGAACCCAGGCCGGCGGGCTCGAAACCAGACGGCGTCGCACCCGGCCGAAGAACCGGGCCGAGGCTCGCAACCAGGCACGCTCGAAGAGCCGCAACCGCACGATCCAGAAGGACGCCCCGCCAACCTGGAAGGGCGCGACCATCCGCGGTCTCGTTGCCTCGCTGGTGTTCCTGGTCCTCCTGATCCTGCTGTTCAAACGCAACGTCGGCCAGGCCCTGCCGATAGCGCTGTTCATGCTGGCCTTCTACATTCCGGCCGGGTACTACATGGACCTGTTCATCTGGCGCCGCAAGGAGCGGGCGAAGATCCGTTCCGGACGCAGGGAGTGATCACGGTGGCGGGCCGCAAGAGAGGCCGGGCCGGGAGGAGAGCGAGTTGAGCGGATTCGAGGTGATGATGACCACGGTCGGTCCCGTGCAGGAAAACTCCTTCCTGATCTGGCGTGAGGGCACCGGCAAGGCGATCATGATCGATCCGGGGGAGGAGCCGGACCGGCTGATGCAGCCGCTGGCCGAGCGGAACCTCGAGCTTGAGGCGATCCTGCTCACTCACTGTCACTTCGATCACATCGGGGCGGTCGCACCGATCGCCCGGGCAACCGGCGCGCCGGTGTGGTGTCCTGAACTGGAGACGCAGATCCTGGCCGACGTGATGGCCTACATCCCGTGGGACGGAATCGGGCCGTACGAAAGCTACGACGCCGATCACACCGTGAAAGGCGGGGAGAAGCTGGAACTCGCCGGGATCGAGTTCGACGTTCTGTTCACCCCGGGTCACAGTCCCGGGCACGTCACCTACTCGGTTCCGGAGGCGCAGCTGCTTTTCTCCGGTGACGTGCTGTTCCAGGGTTCGGTCGGAAGGGTCGATCTCCCCGGTGGTGACTGGGACACCCTGCTTGAATCGATCCGCGGACTGGTCACCTCCTTCCCGCGGGAAACCCGGGTGCTGCCCGGCCACATGGACCCGACCACCCTCGGGGATGAGCTCGAAACGAACCCCTTCCTGACCGAGCTGCCGACCTGATGGCCGAGAAATTCAAGGCACCCCGCGGCACCTTCGACATCCTGCCGGACCTGGCGGCCCAGCGTGAGCGCCTGACCGACATCGCCCGACAGGTTCTCGGACGCGGCGGCTACCGCTGGATCGGCACCCCGACCTTCGAGGACACCGCCCTGTTCGAACGGGGGGTGGGGCGGTCCACCGACATCGTCCGCAAGGAGATGTTCACCTTCGAGGACAAGGGTGGACGCTCACTCACCCTGCGCCCCGAAGGAACCGCACCGATCTGCCGGGCGTACGTGGAACACGGGATGCACAAGCTGCCGCAGCCGGTCAAGCTGGCCTACGTCGGGCCGATGTTCCGTCACGAACGTCCCCAGGCCGGCCGCTACCGGCAGTTTCACCAGATCGGGGCCGAGGCGATCGGAACCGCCTCGCCGCTGGCCGACGTGGAGGTGATCTCGATGCTGGCCGAGATCATCGAGGAACTCGGGGTTCCCGGGGTGGAGCTCCGGATTTCGAGCCTCGGTTCGCTCGAGGCGCGGGAAAGCTACCTCGATGAACTGAAGGCCCACCTCAGGGCACGCTCCGAGGAGCTCTCGGAGGATGTGCGGGGCCGGATCGAGCTGAATCCGCTCCGGGCCTTCGATTCCGATCACCCCGGTACCCAGGACGTGATGGCCGACGCCCCGCAGCTGCTGAATCACCTCGACAGCTCCGACGCGGAACATTTCGAACAGGTCCAGGCACTGCTGACCGCCGCCTCGGTCGAGTACGTGATCGACCCGACCCTGGTCCGTGGCCTCGACTACTACACCCGGACCGTCTTCTCGTTCGTCTGCGACCGGCTCGGAGCCCAGTCCGAGGTCGGCGGCGGTGGACGCTACGACGGCCTGATCGGCCAGCTCGGCGGACCGGACACCCCGGCGATCGGCTGGGCGGCCGGCATCGAACGGCTGCTGCTCGCTCTGGACGAGAAAGTTGAACTGCCGCGGCCGGATCTCTACCTGGCGATGGCGGACCAGGAGCAGCGCGAGCGGGCGATAGCCCTCGCGGTCGAACTCCGACATCACGGCCTCGCGGTCGAGATGGATCTCGCCGGTCGCAGCATGAAGGGGCAGCTGAAGCAGGCCGACCGGTCCGGAGCCGCCCACACCCTGATCCTGGAAAACGGCGGGGCGGCCTCGCTGAAGAACATGGAGACCGGCGATCAGCAGTCGATCGACGCCTCCGCCGTGGTTGACCTGATCAAGCCCTGACCTCCCCGCAACGGGAGGCCGGGCTGAACTTTCGGCCCTGAAGGGATAACTGAAAGACTGCCGGACCATGTCCCTGGATCCGACCAGTCCTTTTCCGAGCGCCCCGGCGCTGAGTCCGAACTCGTACCGCGACACCTGGTGCGGCCAGGTGCTGGGGGACCGGGTCGGTGACCAGGTGAGGGTTTCCGGCTGGGTTCACCGGCGGCGCGACCACGGCGGCCTGATCTTCATCGACCTGCGTGACCGCACCGGACTGGTTCAGCTCGTCTTCAACCCGGACGAGGCCGGAGATGCCCAGGCGACCGGTCACCGGCTGCGCTCCGAGTACGTGATCTCGGTTGCTGGCAAGGTGGTGAATCGTGACAGCGACACGGTCAACCCGGAGATGGCGACCGGCGAGTTCGAGGTGCGGGTCGGCTCGGTCGAGGTGCTGGCCGAGGCCGAGACGCCGCCGTTCGAGATCGAGGGTTTCTCCGGGGAGGCCGGGGAGGAGACCCGGCTCAGATACCGCTATCTGGATCTCCGTCGGGACCAGATGCAGCGGGCGATCGAGTTGCGAGGCAAGTTGACCCGGTCGATCCGCTCGTTTCTCGATGCCGAAGGGTTTCTCGACATCGAAACCCCGGTGCTGACCCGATCAACCCCCGAGGGCGCCCGCGACTTCCTGGTTCCGGCCCGCCTGCAGCGCGGCTCCTTCTACGCCCTGCCGCAGTCCCCCCAGCTCTTCAAGCAGCTGTTGATGATGGCCGGCTTCGAGCGCTATTACCAGATCGCCCGCTGCTTCCGGGACGAGGATCTCCGGGCCGACCGCCAACCGGACTTCACCCAGCTCGACATCGAGATGTCCTTCGTCGACGGCGAGGACGTGATCGCGGTCAACGAGCGGCTGATCCAGCGCGTGCTCGCGGATTTCGGGATCGAGGTCGAGGCCCCGTTCCAGCGGATCTGTTTCGACGAGGCGATCGGTCGCTTCGGCTCGGACAAGCCGGATCTCCGCTACGGCTACGAGATCACCGACCTGACCGAGGTGCTGCGCGGCACCGGGTTCAAGGCGTTCGGCGGGGTCATCGAGTCGGGCGGTGCGGTCCGCGGGATCAACTTCGGCCGACGGGAGCTCTCCCGGGCCCAGCTCGACGGGCTGATCGACGACGCCAAGGAACTCGGGGCGAAGGGCCTGGTCTGGGCGTTCCGGGAGGGTGACGGCTGGCGGGCACCGATCGCCAAGTTCCTTTCGGCGGAGGAGCTGGCCGGCCTGAACTCGGCGATGGCGGCCGAGGAGGGTGACCTGATGCTGGTCGCCGCCGACGATCCGATGAAGGTCGCGGCGATCCTCGGCGGGCTCCGGACCCGGCTGGCGGAGCGCTGGGACCTGGTTCCGGCCGACGCCGGCAACCGGCTCTGCTGGATCGTCGAGTGGCCGATGTTCGAGTTCAATCAGGACGAGAACCGCTGGGATGCACTTCATCACCCCTTCACCTCGCCGGCCGGCGAGCTCGACCCGGAGAATCCCGGGGCGGCCCGGGCGAAGGCCTACGACCTGGTCTGGAACGGGGTGGAGCTGGGCGGCGGCTCGATCCGCATCAGCGACCCGGAAGTTCAGTCGAAGGTGTTTTCGGCGCTGGGGATCGAGGCGGAGGAGGCGGCCGACCGCTTCGGGTTCCTGCTGGAGGCGCTGAAGTACGGGGCCCCGCCGCACGGCGGGATCGCCTACGGGGTGGACCGGTTCGCCGCCCTGCTCGCCGGTACGGATTCGATCCGGGACGTGATCGCCTTCCCCAAGACCGCCTCCGGCGGCGATCCGCTGACCGGCGCCCCGGCCCCGGTGGATGACATCCAGCTGCGGGACGTCGGGATCGAGCTTCGCAGGAAGAAGCTCCCCGGCCAGTCCTGATCCGACCCCGCAGTTGACCGGTTCGGTCGGGATCGTAAGATCCCGGGCGATGAGCCTGTTCGACCGGATCAAGGATCGCTTCGGCGGGGAGCCCCGCATTCACATCGGCGATCCCCGGTTCGACGAGTGGGAGATGGTGCGGGACTTCGAGGATCTCGAAACCGCCCTGGCCTGGCGCGACCGCCTGCGGGAAGCCGGGCAGACCGCGGTGCTGACCTCGGACTGGGAACTCGATCGCTTCCGGCGGGGCGAGATCATGCTCCAGGTGCCGCCCGGGAACTGGTCCGAAGCCGAGGAACTCCTCTCCAACCTCGACCTCGACTGACGGCCGAACCGGTCCCGGCCGGGGTTACTCCTTGATCTCCATCTCGATGCTCCTGTCCTTGTGGGCCGAGCAGTTGGTGATGTAGGAGCCGGCCCGGTTCAGCGGGATCTTCAGGGTCTGGCCGGGGGAGACCGAGTAGCCGGCGATGAACTGGGTCGAGGAGTCACGGTTGTCGACCACCAGCGTGTCGCCAACCCGGCCCCGGATCTTTTCCGGGACCGCCTTGCTGGTCCCGCCACTTTCAACCAGCTTCGTGGTGCCGGCGGGGATGGTCAGGTTGATCGTTTCACCGGCGGGCACCGAATCCGAGCCGCAGCCGGATGCGAGCAACAGGACCGTCCCGAGCAGGGCAAGGAGCCCGACCCGCATCGGGTGCGGGACGAGTCCGGGGGGCCGGCGCGAGGCCGGCCCCCCGGAGGGTCCCGGAACGTGGTTCCGGTTACTCCTCACGGACGGTCGCATCGACCTTGATCTCGCCGGCCTTCCCGAAGGTCAGGACGACCGGGAAGGTCTGGTCTGCCTTCAGCGGATCGGCCAGATCGAACAGCATGATGTGCAAGCCGCCCGGCTCCAGATCCACCTCCTCGCCGGCCGGGATCTCGACCGAATGGACCTGCTTCATCGACATGTTGCCGTGACCGGAGGTGGTACCCGTCTGGCCGGAGCCATCGTGGTCACCCTCCATTTCACTGCCGGACATGTCGTCCGACTTGGCCGGGTCACCCGACTCGTGATCCTCGCCGGACTTGTCCATCTGATCCCCGGCCGTCGTGGTTTCGTGGATCTCTGCCTTCCCGGCGATGTCGGCGGGGACGGTGGCCTTGACCAGCCGGTCGGCCTCGTCGCCACCCTTGATCGTCGCGTAGATCGCGCTGGTGGTCTGGCCGGGAGGGCTGGTGCGGGCCCAGACGTCGGTCACCTCTAGCTTGCCGGACTCCGATCCGGAGTCGGAACCACAGGCCGAGATGGCGGTGGCGCCGAAGATCAGCAGGAGCGGTATCAGGAGAATTCGTTTCAGTGTCATGACTTTCCTTTAGTTGGTTTCGTTTCCGTCCAGCCGCTCCAGCAGGAGACGGATGTCGGAGGCGATGTTTTTCGGACTTGAACCGAACGGCCACTCGACCAGCACCCGGCCGTTCGCGTCGATCGCGAAGACCTGGGCGCTGTGTTCGACCTCGTAGTTGCCGCTCTCGTCCGGTTTGCCGTAGCGATGGGTGATTCCGAAAGTCCGTTCGACCTCCGCCAGTTGCTGCCGGTTTGCCGGAACGAACGTGGCGAACTCGTCTGGATCGAAGAAATGCCCCAGATACCGGTTCATGACCCGCGGGGTGTCCCGTTTCGGATCGACGGTGGCCATCGCCACCTCGACCCGGGCCCGTTGCTCGGGATCGAGCTCCGCCAGCGCGAGCCGCAGATCGGCAAACGTCGTCGGACAGACATCCGGGCAGAACGTGTAGCCGAAATACAGCAGCATCAAGCCGTTCTTCGGGCCCTTCAACGGCTGTTCGCCGGTGGCACGCTCCGGGTTGTGCTGGGAGAGACTCGCTCCCTTCACTACCAGTTGGGGATTTCGGGTCATTCCGGTCAGATCCGGGGCCTGGTCCGTACTGCCGCATCCCGTCGAGATCGTGGCACCGATGACGACGGTGGCGAAAAGGACGGCGAGGCGACGGAGACCGGCTCCCGGAAACCTTGACCGGACGGACTTGATTCGGTCCATCAAGATGGCCTTTCTTTCAATCGGATGGCCGACGAGGTCGGCCGAGAACAGGTTCTGATCAGGCCGTAAGCGGGGGGCCCCGCGACCAGACGGAGAGGGCGGCGGAACGATCACCCGGAAGGTGGATCTCCTCCGGGAGGAAGGCAGCAGGGCGAGCCGACCCCGTCGCACGATCAATCCCGAGAATCCCGACCAGGCGCTCGACCGCCGGTCCGGCCGGATCGAACCCGGCCAGGAGCGGCAGGAGCAGGAAGAAGAACGGGGTCAGGACGAGAACACCGGCGACACTCTCGAACAGTCCGAGTACCGCGCAGAGCGAGGTGATCGCAAGGATCGTGAATGCCGGGGCACGTCTTTCCACGGGGGTCGAATCGTACCGGGTCCGGGGACAGACTCCGGGAAGTCTGCGGAGAACTGCGCAGTCCGGATCCGATCACCGTGACCGGCCATCCGATCCAGCAATAGCTGCTAGGTTGATCGCAGGCTCTGGCCTGTACGTGATCCGCCTCATAATTTGACCCAACATCAACGGCACGGGAGTCGATTTCTCCAGCCCCTGCGGGCCAGAGATAGACACCCACCTTTTTCACAAGGGATCAATGCCGGAGGAGGAAACGGCAGGCCGGAGCCACCCTTCGTCCGCTGACGGCGTCAACGACCGAAAATGAGGACCTCACGTACCGCGCACGTACTATCGCCCCTCATTTTCGGTCGAGTCCTTGTCAGCGAACGAATGGTGGCTCCGGGTTGATTCTCGTCCGCTGACGGCGTCAACGACCGAAAATGAGGCGCTCCCCGCGTTCCGTCCCGTCCCGCAAGGGGACATCGAGGCAGGTTCGGTTCGGCAGTTGGACCTTTAACCTGTCGGAGATGGAGTCGCTGCTTCAGGAATACGTCGAGGATCGCTCCTTCGAGGGCGATCCGCCCGCCGATGCCTACACCGGGGCGGCCGGGGGAGCGGCCTGCGGCGACCTGGCCCGGATCTCGCTCCAGATCGGACCGGACCCGGACGGAAATCCGGAGCGGCGAGTGGCCCGGATCAGCTTTGGAACCGAAGGCTGCGCCCCGACCCGGGCGGCCTGCGCCTGCGTCTGCGAGATGGTCGAGGGAGCGACGCTCCTCGAAGCCGCGCGAATCGGTGCCGACGAGATCGAAAATGAACTGGGCGGCCTGGGGCCGGCCCACCGCCACGCGGTAGTCCTGGCGGCCGACGCCCTTCACCGGGCGCTTTCGGCGGCGGCCTCGGACGGAGTCACCCTTTCCGACCCGGTACCGGGACGGGTAATGGTCGCCGTCTCCGGCGGGGTTGATTCGGCCGTGGCCGCGCTCCGGGAACGGGAGCGGGGAGCCGACGTGGTGGCGGTGACGGTCAAGCTCTGGGCCGACCCGGACACCGACGGAACCAGGGCCTGCTGCTCCCCGGAAGCGGTACTGGGGGCGAGGGCGGTGACCCACTCGCTCGGGATGCCGCACCTCACCCTCGACCTGGAGGGTCCCTTCCGGGAGAAGGTGGTGGCCGGGTTCCTCGACGGCTACTCCGAGGGCCGGACCCCCAACCCCTGCATTCTCTGCAACGGGGAGGTACGGATCGAGGCGATGGTTGCGCTCGCCGAAAGGGTCGGAGCCGAACGGCTGATCACCGGTCACTACGCCCGGGTGGCGGAGGACGACGACGGAGCCTTGATCGCCGCCGGCGAGGACGAGAACAAGGATCAGTCCTACATGCTGGCCGCCCTCTCTCCCGAGGTGATCGCCCGGCTCGACTTCCCGCTGGCGAAGCTGACCAAGCCCGAGGTGCGGGAGATCGCGGCAGCCCACGACCTGAAGGTGGCCCGGAAACCGGAGAGCCAGGACCTCTGCTTCCTCGCCGGCCAGAAGAAGAGCGACTTTCTTAGTCGCCACGCCGGCCTCACGGACCGTCCGGGAGAGATCATTTCCGAGGCCGGAGAGGTGCTGGGCGAACACCTCGGGCACCACCACTTCACGGTCGGTCAGCGCCGCGGCCTCGGGGTTGCTGCGGAGGCGCCGCTGTACGTGCTCGGAACGGATGCCGTCTCCAACCGGGTCCGGGTTGGCCCCCGGTCCCGTCTCGCCACCGACCGGGTCACGCTCGCAAACGTGGTTCTCCACCGGGACGCAAGCCGGGTCGACCGGGTACGCCTGCGCTACCGGACTCCGGCGATTCCGGCCCGGTTGGCGGCAGCAGCCGGCCGGCACGAGCACCTGGAGATCCGGCTCGACGAGCCGTTCGACGGACCGGCCCCCGGCCAGACCGCAGTCCTGATGGACGGCGAGGTGGTGGTCGGCCACGGAACGATCACCGTCGGTGGATAGTCTCCCCGGATCATGAAGTCGGGAGATATCCGCGAAACCTTCCTGCGGTTTTTCGAGGAGCGAGACCATCGGCGGATGCCGTCGGCCTCACTGATTCCGTCCCCGGACGACACCTCGACCCTGCTGACTGTGGCCGGAATGCAGCCGTTCAAGCCGTACTTCACCGGTCGCGAGAAGCCTCCGGCGCCCCGTCTCACCTCCAGCCAGACCTGTTTTCGCACCCCGGACATCGAGGAGGTCGGCAAGACCCTGCGCCACCTCACCTTCTTCGAGATGCTCGGCAACTTCAGCTTCGGTGACTACTTCAAGGAGGATGCGATCCGGTTCGGCTGGGAACTTTCCACCGCCGGTTTCGGGTTCGATCCGGAGCGGATCTGGATCACCGTGTTCGGCGGGGACGAGGAACTCGGCCTCGGTCCGGACGAGGAATCGATCGCGATCTGGAAGGGGCTTGGGGTGCCGGACGGACGGATCGTCCGGCTGCCCCGCTCCGAGAACTTCTGGCAGGGCGGGGCGACCGGCCCCTGCGGTCCCTGCTCCGAGATGTATCTCGATCGTGGACCGGAGTTCGGCGGCGAGGACGACCGCCCCGGCGACGACTCCGACCGCTTCCTCGAGTACTGGAACCACGTCTTCATGACCTACGACCTGGGCGAGGGCGGTTCGCTCACCCCTCTGCCGCAGCGCAACATCGACACCGGGATGGGTCTGGAGCGGATGGCGGCGATTCTGCAGGGGGTCGACTCGGTCTACGACACCGATCTCTTCCGGCCACTGATCGCCCTCGCCGAGGAGCGCTCCGGACTCACCTACGGCGAGGATCCGGCGGTGACCCGGGCGATGAGGATCATCGCCGACCACAGCCGGGGAATGAGCTTCGTGCTGGCCTCCGGCGTGGTCCCCTCGAACGAGGATCGCGGCTACGTGCTTCGGCGGGTGATGCGGCGGGCGATCCTTCAGGGCCGCACCCTCGGGCTGGAAGGCAACTGGCTGGGAGAGTTCACCGACCGCACGATCGAGATGATGGGTGACGCCCATCCGGGTCTGCGGGGCGAACGGGAAGCGATCGACCGGTGGGTTTCCGCCGAAGAAGAGAGTTTTGGTCGTACCCTCGACCGGGGGACCGCCCTGCTGGAAGAGATCGTCGAGAACGCGCTGGCGGGCAAACACTCCTGGATCGCGGCCGATGACGCCTTCCGTCTCCACGACACATTCGGTTTCCCCTACGACCTGACCCGGGAACTGGTCGCCGAGCGGGGGCTCGGGGTGGACGACCAGGGTTTCCACGAGCTGATGGAGGCCCAGCGAAACCGCGCCCGATCCGGGGTCGCGGTCGAGAGCAGCGGAGGACGCAGGGACCGGATCAGGGCCTTCGCCGCGGCAGCTCCATCCTCGGAGTTCATCGGGTACGACCGGCTGCGGGCCGAAACCAGCGTCGCGGCACTCGAGTCCGACCCTTCGGCTTCGCTGTTGAGGCTCGAGAAGAGCCCTTTCTACCCCGAAGGGGGAGGTCAGGTCGCCGACTCCGGGCAGATCGTCTGGGAGGGCGGCGAGGCCGTGGTGAAGGACGTGATCCGGGTCGGTGAGGACCAGGTGATCGAACTCGAGCCGGCCGAGTCCGGAGGAGAATCGACGACGCCTCCGGAGGGGGTGACGGTCGAAGCCCTGGTCGACCGCGAGAGCCGGTTCAGGACCATGGCCAACCACACCGCAACCCACCTGCTGCACGCGGCGCTGCGGGAACGGCTCGGAAGCCACGTCCATCAGGCCGGGTCGGCCGTCCGTCCGGACAAGCTCCGCTTCGATTTCAGTCACAGTCAGGGGCTCTCCCCGGACGACATCGGCGCGATCGAAGACCGGGTCAACGGCTGGATCAAGGATGCATCGCCGGTGCGGTGGATCAACATGGAGAAGGCCGAAGCCGAGAAGCTCGGGGCGATGGCCCTGTTCGGCGAGAAGTACGGTGACTGGGTGCGGGTGGTCGAGGTCGAAGGTGTCTCCCGTGAACTCTGCGGCGGGACTCACGTCTCGAATACCGCCCAGATCGGGATCTTCCGGATCACCCACGAAAGCTCCTCGGCGGCGAACGTGCGGAGGATTGAGGCGATCACCGGACCGGAGGCGATCGACTACTTTCGGGGACGGACCGCCGAACTGGCCGAGATCGGAGCGCTGCTCGGCGATCCGAGAGATCCGGTGAAGGCGGCCCGGGCCGCAGCCGGAAAACTGGCCGAGGCGAGCAAGGGCGAGAAGCAGGCCGCCCGGCGGAAGATCGGTTCGCTCGGGTCGGAGCTGGCCGGGAAGGTCGAGTCGATCGGTCCGATCGAGGCGGTGATCGCCCGGGTGCCGATCGGCAACCCGAAGGAGATCCTTCAGGTGGCGAAGTCGATCCAGGCCGAAAGCCCCGGGGCGGGTGCGGTGCTGATCGGAGCCGACGAGTCATCCGGCAAGGTCGGGCTGGTCGCGCTGTTCTCGAAGGCAGACGCAGGATCAAAGGTTTCCGCCGGGGATCTGGTCAAGGCCGTGGCGCCGCTGATCGGCGGTGGCGGGGGCGGATCACCCGAGATGGCCCAGGCGGGCGGAAAGACCCCCGAGGGCATCGAGGCCGCCCTGGAAGCGGCCCGGGAACACTTGAGGTCGCTGGACGGATGAGGGTGCTGGCGCTCGACTACGGGACCGCCCGGATCGGCTGTGCCGTTTCGGATCCGACCGGGACGCTGACCACCCCGATTCCGGTGATCGAACCGCCCGAGGTTTCGGCGGTGGCACGGCTGGCCAGAGAGCGCGAGGTCGAACGGATCGTGGTCGGGCTTCCGGTGTCACTTTCCGGCGAGGAGACCGGTCAGGCCGAGATCACCCGGGCCTTCTGCTCCGAGCTCGAAGGGGAAGTCGACGTTCCGGTCGCGGTGTGGGACGAACGTTTCACCACCCGGATGGCAGCCCGGACCCGTCGGGCCGGGGCGGGGGCGGCCGAAGACTCGATTGCCGCCGCCCATCTGCTCGAGAGTTATCTGGCCGCACAGGCAGGAGAGGGGAGCCCATGACCGACCGGTGGTTTGATGACCTGCCGGAACACGACCCGGAGGACCCGGAGGCGGTGGAACGGGCGCTGCGCCGTCAGGAACGGGCGGCAAAGCGGGCCGGCAGTTCACGCCGGGCCTCGGGGCGCAAGGACCACGAGCCGGTCCGGGACCGGAGCGATCGAAGGCCGTATGGACGGCGGCCACATCCTGCCCGGGCTGACCGTTCAAATCGGGCCCGGCTGATCGGCCTCGGCCTGGCCGGACTGGTGGCGATCGCGATCATCTGGTTCTGTTTCGCGCTTTTTCAGCCGTTCGCCGGGAACGGTGAGGGCGACCCGTTCGAAGTGACGATCCCGCCGGGCAGCAGCGTCGGTGACATCGGCCGCCTCCTGGCCGACGAAGGGGTGGTGTCAAACGGGGCGATGTTCGAGATTCGGGCAACCCTGAGTGGCCGGCGCGGGTCGCTGAGCGAGGGCAGCCATGCCTTCCGTCGAAACATGTCGTACTCCGCGGCACTCGACGAGATGGAAAAGACCACCGCAAAGAAGACGATCACGGTGGCCATCCCGGAAGGCCTGAGCCGAAGCGAAACGGCCGAGACCGTAGCCGCCGCCGGCCTGTCCGGCGACTACATGAAGGCAACGGTCAGCTCGCCCGACTTCAACCCCCGCCGGTACGGGGCCCCGAAGGACGTCAAGAGCCTCGAGGGTTTCCTCTTCCCGGCCACATACGAGCTCAAGCCGAACGCCACCGTCGATGCGCTGGTGGAGGAGCAGCTCAAGGCATTTTCCGACAACTTCGCCACGGTCGACATGAAGTACGCCCGGAAGAAGAACCTCACCGCGTACGACGTCCTGACGATCGCCTCGATGATCGAACGCGAGGTGGCGGTCCCGAAGGAGCGCAGAATGGTGGCTGCGGTGATCTACAACCGCCTGAAGATGGGCGAACCGCTGTTCATCGATGCGACCATCCGTTACGCCACCGGCAACTGGCAGAAGCCGCTGACCGAGTCCGAGCTGGCCGTCGATTCGCCCTACAACACCCGGACCAGCCAGGGCCTTCCTCCGGGCCCGATCGGGAGCCCCGGTCTGGCCGCGATCAAGGCTGCCGCGAATCCGGCCCGGACCGACGCCTGGCTCTACGTGGTCAAGCCCGGCACCTGTGGCGAGCACGTCTTCTCTTCTTCGCTTGAGGAACACAACCGCAACGTCGAGGCCTATCAGCAGGCGCAGGAGGAGGCCGGCGGCTCGCCGACCGAGTGCCCCTGATGAAACGGCTGGCGGTTCTCGGATATCCGGTCGGGCATTCACGCTCCCCGGCGATGCAGAACGCGGCCCTGGCATTCCTCGGACTCGACCGGGAGTGGTCGTACGAGGCGGTCGCGGTCGAACCCGCCCGGTTCGTCGAACTGGTGCGCGGGATGGAAGCGGACGGCTTCGTCGGGGCCAACGTGACCGTTCCCCACAAGCAGGCGGCACTCGAACTGGCTGACGAAGCAACACCGGTTGCAGCCGCGATCGGGGCGGCAAACACCCTGACCCTGGCCGGCGGGCGGATCCTGGCCGAGAACACCGACGCGCCGGGTGTGATCGACGCCCTGCCCGGCAGCCCCGCCGGCAAGCGGGTCCTGCTGCTCGGTGCCGGTGGTGCGGCGCGGGCGGTGCTCTGGGCCCTGCTCGGCGCCGGGGCCGAGGTGGATGTCTGGAACCGGACCGCGGACCGGGCCGAGGCGCTGGTCGCCGAGCTCGGTGGAAGGGCGGTGAGCGGCACCGGGATCCGGGGTCCGGAGTACGACCTGATCTTCAACTCCTCGGCGGCCGGACTCGACGGTTCGGACTCTTTTCGCGAGCTGCCGCTCGACCCGGGGTGCATTGCTCCGGGTCGGATCGTGGTCGACATGGTCTACGGCGAACGGGAAACCTCCCTGATCACCGCCGCCCGGAAGGCCGGGGCGGAGGTGGTCGACGGCCTCGAGATTCTGGTCAGGCAGGGGGCCCGGTCACTCGAGATCTGGACCGGGGAGAAGCCGCCTCTGGAGGTCATGCGGGCCGCCGCCCGCTCGGTCTGATCAGTCGGCAGTGATCACGGCCCGAACGGTCGACTTCCGCCCGTCCGGAGGGGCGGTGTAAACCGGGATCCGGCCGGGGTCGGTCGGCAGGATCAGGTCGAACACCGCCGGCGCCCAGCGGTCGGCAAAGCCGTTTCGGCCCAGCGCCGGGATCGACACCTGGGAGGGATCCGTGGTCTTGACCGTGAGAACGAGACGACTCCCCGGGGGCACCGCGATTCTCCGCTTTCCGGCTTTCGCCGTTTCGTTCACCTCGACCGTGGCGGTCTCGACCCCGGGTGGGGGCCCGGGCATGGCCGACGGGGCCGGCGGGCTGTCAGGGCCTGTCGTGCCGGCGGGAGCGGTCTCGCCGGTTGCTCCCGAGACACCGGTGGTCCCGGTGACCTTCTCCGCCTCCCGGGCCTCCCGCTCGCGGGCCTCACGGCGGGGGTTCGGGATGATCACGGCGATTGCCGAGGAGATCCCGAGCAGGACCAGCATCAGGATGAGCAGGCGTCGAGCGGCCAATTCAGCGGCGGCTGCCGGGAAGGCGGATTCGTGGGCGGATGCAGACGGCGACGGACATACGGCAGGCAATAGCCTAAGCCCCCAGATGAGTTTTCGATTCACAACCGCAGGAGAGTCACACGGACCGGGTCTGGTCACCATCGTCGAGGGGCTGCCGGCCGGACTTGAGCTGGACCGGGAAGCGCTCGACGCCGACATGGCCCGCCGCCAGCTCGGACACGGTCGCGGCGGGCGGATGAAGATCGAGTCGGACTCGGTCGAGATCCGGGCCGGGGTCAGGCACGGCCGCACCATGGGCGGACCGGTCGCGGCCCTGGTCGCCAACCGGGACTACAAGAACTGGGACGAGCGGATGAACCCCTGGCCGATCGAGGGCGAGATCCCGCCGATCACCCTTCCACGTCCCGGTCACGCCGACATGGTCGGGATGTGGAAGTACAAGCATGAGGATCTGCGCCCGATTCTGGAACGGGCCAGTGCCAGGGAGACGGCCGCCCGGGTGGCGGCCGGGACATTCGCCCGCGCCTTCCTGTCGGCGGTCGGGGTCACGGTGCGCAGCCACGTGATCCAGATCGGTTCCGTGCATGCACCCGAACGGGCCGACCTCAGTCCCGGCGACTTCGACGGGGTGGATGAAGATCCGGTCCGCTGTCTCGATCCGGCCACCTCGGCGGCGATGGTCGAGGAGATCAACGTGCTGCGCAAGAAGAACGAGTCGCTTGGCGGCAGCTTCGAAGTCTGCGGGTTCGGGCTCGTTCCCGGTCTCGGCGGTCACATCTCGTGGGACCAGCGACTCGATGGACGTCTGGCCCAGGCGATCTGCTCGATCCAGGCGGTGAAGGGAGCTTCGATCGGTCCGGCCTGGGACGTGGCCGGACGCCCCGGCTCCGAGGCCCACGACGAGATCTTCTACTCCGAGGAGCGCGGGTACTACCGGGAGACCAACCACGCCGGCGGGCTCGAGGGTGGCATGACCACCGGTGAGACTCTGTTGGTGCGGGCCGCGATCAAGCCGATCTCGACCATGACCAAGCCGCTCCGGTCGGTCGACATGGCGACCCGGGAGCCGGCCAAGGCCCACAAGGAACGTACCGACTCGGCGGTGGTCCCGGCGGCCGGGGTGGTCGGCGAGGCGATGGTCTGCCTGACGCTCGCCGCGGCCTATCGGGAGAAGTTCGGGGGCGATCACATCGACGACGTCCGCGAGGCGGTCGAGCGCTACAGGGATCGGATCGGCTGGCGACGTTGATCTGCCTGATCGGCTTCATGGGTGCGGGCAAGTCGACGGCGGTGGCCGAACTCGCCCGGCACGGTCTGCACACGGTCGACTCCGATGCCCTGATCGAGTCGATCGCCGGCGAACCGGTGGCCGAGATCTTTGCCGGCCGCGGGGAGGCCGCATTCCGCGAACTGGAGCGGGAGACCATCCTCTCCGCTCTTGACGACCCCGAGATCGATGCGATAGCGCTCGGGGGCGGGGCGATCGGGAGCAGCCGGGTCAGTCAGGCGGTCGCCTCCGGGGAGCACATCGTGGTCTGGCTGGAGGTCGACCGGGACATGGCCTGGCGTCGGGTCAGTGCCTCGGATCGTCCGCTGGCCCAGGACCGGGAGCGTTTCAATGACCTTTTCGACACCCGCAACCCGATCTATGCCGGACTGGCCGATGCCGTACTTCCGGCGTCGGCGACCAGAATCTGGGATCGGGCCCTGGAGGCGGTGAAGGCACTCGACCGGCTGCCGTCGGGCACCAGGATGTTCTGGGCCGAAAGTTCCGGCGGCGAGTATCCGGTCTATGTCGGTGAGGGGCTGCTCGGCTCGGTGCTGTTCGAGGACGGCAGTCCGATCCTCGGGGATGGCGGGCGCTCGTTCGGTTTCACCGATCAGGAGGTCGGTCCGCTCTACGCGGACCGGACGGGAACGCTTTCCGGTCTGGTTTCGGTCCCGCCCGGGGAGGGCACCAAGTCGATGTCGCAGTTCGAGACCTCTCTTCGTGAGATGGCCCGGCTCGGCATCACCCGCTCGGATCGGCTGATCGCCCTCGGCGGCGGTGTGGTCGGTGATCTCGGCGGCTTCTGCGCGGCCAGCTACCAGCGGGGGATCCCGGTGGTTCAGGTGCCGACCACCCTGGTTGCCCAGGTGGACTCGGCCTACGGGGGCAAGACCGGAGTGGATCTGCCCGAAGGCAAGAACTACGTCGGTGCGTTCCACCTTCCGTCCGCGGTGGTGACCGATGTCGGGACGCTTCGCAGCCTGCCGGAGGCCGAGCTGACCGCCGGCATGGCGGAGGTGGTGAAGACGGCTCTGCTCGCCGGGGGCGATCTCTGGGAAGCCACCCGGCAGCTCGGCCGGGGTGAGATCCTGGGTCGCCCGGAGATCATTTACGAGTGCGCGCGATACAAATGCGGTGTGGTGTCCCGCGACGAAAAGGATCGAGGTCTCAGGGCCCAGCTGAATCTCGGCCACACGGTCGGGCACGCAATCGAGTCGGTGACCGGCTACGAGCGTTACCGACACGGTGAGGCGATTGCCCTGGGGCTGCTGGCCGCACTGCGGATTTCCGGGGCCGGGGAACTCCGGCAGGAACTCCGGGACTGGCTTGACCGCCACGGCCTGCCGGTGACCCTCGATCCCGAGTTGGAGCCGGACGATGTGATCGCCGCCACCAGGTTCGACAAGAAGCGAACCGAGCGGGGGGTGGGCTTCGTCCTGCTCGAAAATCCCGGGGAACCGCAGCTCGACCAGTTGGTGGGCGAAGTGGCGGTCCGTGACGCGGTGCGGGAGTTGCTGCCGTGACCCATGCCCAGAACCGGGTGGCGGTTCTCCACGGCGTCAACTTCGATGTGCTGGAACGACGCGACCCGGAACTCTACGGCGGGATCAGCCTGGGCCGGCTCGAGTACCGGATCGAGAAGTGGGCGGGCGAGCTCGGACTGGAAACAATCTTCTTTCAAACCAACTCCGAGGCCGAGTTCTGCAGCTACCTTCACGACCTTTCGAGCCTCGCGGACGGTGCCCTGATCAACGCCGGAGCCTGGACCCACTACAGCCGGGCGATCGGTGATGCCCTGGCCGTGGATCCGGTGCCGACGATCGAGGTTCATCTGTCCGACGTCGAAAACCGGGAGGCGTGGAGGAGGGTCTCCGTCTTTGATGGCCTGGTCCAGGATCGGGTGTTCGGACGCGGGATCGACGGTTACCGGGAGGCGCTCGGTCGGATGGCTGCGCTCCTGGGGATCGCCGATGCCTGACCCGGCCGACCAGCCGGCCAGAGGGAACCGGCTCGCACTGCGGGTCGCCGAACGGGAACTCGACCTGCTGCTGGTCACCGACCTGACCAACGTGCGCTGGCTGACCGGATTCACCGGAACCAACGGGGCCTGTCTGATCGGACCTGAGGCCAGGATCTTCCTGACCGACTTCCGTTACGCCGAGCGGGCAGACTCGATCCCCGGTTGGGACGCCGAGGTGATCACCGGAGAGTGGCTCAAGGGGGTGGCCGGACGGCTCGAAGGCCGGGTCGGGGTGGAGGACGACCGGATCACCCTGCGTGAGTTCGAGCGGCTGGGTCAGGAGGCGGACCCGGGTGTGGAGCTGATTCCCGCGGGCGGCGAGGTCGAGAGCCTCCGACGGATCAAGGATCCGGCCGAACTCGATGCGATCGCCGCCGCCGCCGAACTGACCGACGGGATCTACCGGGAACTGGTCGATCGTGGAATGGTCGGACGGACCGAAATCGAGATCTCCGGTTTCGCGGTCGCCAGGATGCGGGAAGAGGGAGCCGAACCTTCCTTCCCGCCGATCGTCGCAGCAGGACCGAACGGGGCATCGCCTCATGCGGAGCCGTCCTCGCGGAGCCTCGGCCGGGGTGAACTGGTCACGATCGACATGGGCTCCCGGCTCGACGGCTACTGCTCCGACTGCACCCGGACCTTCGCCACCGGGGAAGAGAGCGACCTTGACGATTTCGCGCGGGGGATCTACGCGGTCACCCTTGAGGCGCAGTTCGCCGGTCTGGATGCCGTCCGCGCCGGGGCGGAGGGCGCTGACGTTGACCGGGCGGCCCGCGATGTGATCGCGGCCGCCGGCTACGGCGAACGGTTCGGGCACGGTCTCGGACACGGAGTCGGCCTGGAGATTCACGAGGCACCCCGGCTCGGTCCGCGGTCGAAGGACCTGCTCGCCGCCGGGGAGGTGATCACCGTGGAACCGGGAATCTATGTGCCCGGGAAGACCGGATTGAGAATCGAGGACATGGTCGTGGTCGGCCCGACCGGGGTCGCCCGCAACTTCAGTTCCGTCCCCAAGGATCTGACCTTCGTCGGGTGATCGTCGGGAAGGGCCCGCAGGATGAGTCACTTTCCGCACATTCTGTGTATAGTGTGACCCCCATCACAGAAGTGGGTCAGATCTTTAGCCAGAGCCGGACGCATCCGGCAAGAAGCAGGGCGAGGTTTGAGGAGAGAGGGTGCATGTGAAAAGACCGGTCTGAGGGGGCCGGTCTTTTCGTTGGGTGAGACTGCGAGCAGACCAAGGCGGGCCGGGCGGATTCCCGGAAAGCGAAAGGGGGGCCGATCGGCCCCCCTTTCGCTGTTGCCTTGTTGCGGCTGGACCGCGCTGCGCCTACGGCAGGCCGGCGGTGCCGTTCCAGCCGTTCGCGAAGCAGAGGTCCTGGATCCCGTTGCACTTGGAGATCGTGCCCTGGGTCAGGAACTGTGAGATGTTCGCGATGTTGTCCGGGGCGTACCGGACCTGGCCGTGGGGGTCATTCCCGTAGCCCCAGGCGGGCTGCGGTGCCACGTTCTCCAGCGGCGGCAGTTCGACGCCCTTGCCCCGGCCACCGTTCGGCTGGCCGGTGCCGTCCCATGCGTACGGTCCGGTGTCGAAGTACTGCATGTAGCTCTCACCGGCCGTGGTCGGCAGGTTGGTGCTCTCCACCGCGGGGAGACCTTCCCAGTCCGGGTCCCAGTTGTGCCGGGTCGGCAGCAGGGTCGGTGCGTAACGCTTCGCCCCGATGGTCCGGGCCTGAACGTCCGCCGCGAAGTTGGTGACCTGATGGTCACCAAGCGCGACATCCATGTAGATCTCGTGCGGGTTGGTGTTCGGCAGCGGGTTGTCGGTCATGTTGTGGGCGTACCCGTTGCTCTCGCCGCGGTCCCACAGCAGCTGGATCAGGTCCAGCAGAACCG